>NZ_JAPEHS010000037.1:0-25951 GCF_028823565.1 Psychrobacter sp. A3 | reverse complement strand
CTCACAGCGCAGATGGGAGTTAAAAGCTGTCAATTGAAGACGCATAAATATAAGCATGCTGACGAGACGCATAAAACGCATCACAATATCTTGACCCCTGCCGTCAAATCCGTATACATAAACTTGGGAGATTTTAGTTACGCAGCTTGACGATAATAATCAAACCACATCTGTCTTGGCGATTTATAGCTCAAGCCCTTTTGAATCCTAGTCTGGTTGTAATATAGCTCGATGTATCTAATGATATCGGTAATGGCGGCAAATCTAGTTTTATGATCCTTATGATATACCAACTCATTCTTCAAGGGGCTGTCCTAGATAAGTAAAATTATTTAGGATAGCACTATGCGAAAGAGTAAACTAAGTTGGTATAAACATAGTCAAGACCCTGGTCTATTTGAAGGCGAAATCGAAGTAGACGAATCATACTTTGGTGGCACTCGTAAAGGCAAGCGAGGGCGAGGTGCTGGTAGCAAAGTGCCCGTGTTTGGCCTATTAAAGCGTAATGGTAAAGTCTACGCTTGTATGATACCCAATGCTAAAGCAGATACTTTGATCCCCATCATAAGAGAAAAAGTGAAGCCTGATAGCATTGTTTATACTGACTCATTTAAAAGCGATAACGCATTAGATGTCAGTGAGTTTACTCATTATCGTATCAACCACTCCAAAACCTTTGTTAATGACAAGAATCACATTAACGGTATAGAGAACTTCTGGAACCAATCTAAACGGCATCTACGTAAGTTTAACGGAATTCCAAAAGAGCATTTTCACCTCTATTTAAAGGAATGTGAGTGGCGTTTTAATGACAGTGACCCAAAGTCGCAATTACTACCATTAAAACAATGGGTTAAACAGGGTTTGAATTAGTTATCTAGGACAGCCCCTTAAATATTTTTAGGTTGGGGTCAGTTCGGTATTCGCAGTTTTAGGGCAGGGCACGGTTTGGGCACCAAATGGGCACCGCACCGAAAATGAGCTTTTTAATTGAGTAGATAAACTTAACTATAAGAAAATAAATATTCGAAGAAATGCTCTGCAAGCCCCGAAAGATGGACAAAAAAAAGCCTCACTATTAAGTGAGGCTTTTTAAATATTTGGAGCGGGATAAGAGATTCGAACTCTCGACCCCAACCTTGGCAAGGTTGTGCTCTACCACTGAGCTAATCCCGCTGATTCATCGTTTGATTAACTATCATCAGATGATGAAGGCGTATTATACGCAGTTTTTTTGAGGTGTCAACACCCTTGACGAAAAAAGTAAAAGTTAGCAAGACAGGTATGTCATCTGCTCATAAATGTATGTTATAACGGTTTCTTATAATATGCATTCCAAAAGCTTTGCATTGAAAAATAAGCTGGGATACATTTTATAGTTTGTTTTTATGATGGTTTTCATCATAGATACCTACCAATCATACATACTTATAATGACAGATCATAAGGATAAGGAAATGAGTCAACAATATACCATCGCAGATTATTTGTTTGATCGCATCGCAGAGGCGGGTGCAAGTGATATATTCGGTGTGCCAGGGGATTTTAATCTCACGTTTTTAGACAATATCATCGCCTCTGACAAGCTGCGCTGGGTCGGCAATACCAATGAGCTAAACGCAGGTTATGCCGCTGATGGCTACGCACGTGAGCGTGGTTTTGCGGCCATGGTGACGACCTTTGGGGTGGGTGAGTTATCAGCGATTAATGCCACGGCAGGCTCTTTTGCCGAGTATGCGCCAGTGCTGCACGTCGTCGGTGCGCCGAGCACAGCGCTGCAAGATGCCAAACGCCGTATTCACCATACGCTTGGAGATGGGGTATTCAATCACTTTATCAAGATGGTAGAGCCTGTGACCGTCGCACGGGCACAGATTACGCCAGAAAACGCCGCCTCAGAGATCGACCGTGTGATCCGCGTGATCCTCAAAAAACACCGCCCAGGCTATCTTCTGTTGTCGCCAGATGTGGCAAAAATGCCGATTTATCCACCGACGACCAAGCTCGATGACAGTCAAGAAGACATCACCAGTCAAGCGGCGCTGGCAGACTTCAAGCAAGCGCTCACCGAGTTTTTGCCCAACAAGACCACCACGCTGATGGCAGATTTGATGGTGCATCGTTTGGGGTTACAAAACCAGCTAAAAGCGTTAATCGCTGAGACAGAGATTCCTTATACTACGCTGTCATGGGGTAAAACACTGCTTGATGAAAACAGTGAGCGCTGGGCGGGTACTTATGCTGGTGTTGCCTCACGTCCTGTGGTAAAGGACGCCGTAGAAAACTGTGAGTGTTTGATTAAAATTGGCGTGCAATATACTGATACGACGACGGCAGGCTTTAGCCAAAATATCGATCAAAAAACAGTGGTCGACTTGCACTATGAGCGGGCGTCTATCAGTGGTCGCAACTTTGCTCCGATTGCGCTAAAGGACTCGTTGCAAGTGCTGCATGAAGTGATGACTTCTGGTATCGAAGTTGTACCCAAGCCATTTTGTAAAGAGATGACACCGCATGAGCAAAACGGCAAAGATGATGAGGCTATTCGTCAAGACGATCTGTGGCATATCATCGCTGATCATTTAGATCATAATAATCTGGTGTTTTCGGATCAAGGCACCTCGTATTTTGGCATCAGTGATGTGCGCTTGCCAGAAGGAGTGACTTCTTATGGCCAGCCGATGTGGGGATCCATTGGTTATACGCTGCCGGCCAGCCTAGGCGCTGCCATTGCTTCACCAAATAAGCGTAGCGTGCTGCTCATCGGTGATGGTTCGGCCTTACTGACGGTACAAGAAATCGCTGTCATGATTCAAGAGCGTATCAATCCGGTGATTGTGCTGATCAATAATGATGGCTATACCGTTGAACGCGCTATCCATGGCGAAAACCAGCACTACAATGATATCCCTCGTTGTGACTGGCAGATGATGCCAAAAGCCTTTGGTGCTACCGAAGACAACAGCTTACTGCTCAAAGTCACCACGGCAGGTGAGCTAAAAGCTGCGCTCAAGCAAGCGGCTGCTACCACCGATAAGCTGGTGATGCTAGAGGTGATGGCTGATAAGCATGATATTCCGCCGCTATTGGCCGATATCAGTGCGGCGCTAAAACCAAAAAATGACTGATGGCATGGTAATGCTATGCGATAGCTAAAGCAGTCATCTGCTCGCTTGTATTTACTCGCTACCTGACCTCACTTGGCATCTGTGCTGAGTGGGGTTTTTTGTGTACTTATCGATACGTGTCGATAGTTAAGATTTATTATCAGGTATGGTGAGCGAGGCGGGTATTATCATGATAAATTAGACGGTTAACAGAGGATAGGAGAGGCCGTATCATGATTTGGCTAAAAATGCTTATGAATGAATTGAAGGTATGGCTGACTAAAATAAATAGATATGAAAAGTATTTTTTAAAATAGGATTTTTGCTCTCGCTCGTAGATGTTATTCTTAGAGGCGCTTTGAGCATTTTATTTGCAGTATTATCGATCGCGTCACCATCTCGTCAGGTCAGTGCTATCGCACGCGCAACATTTGTCATCACCGATAACCATAGGGCTTAAAATAGATGGATACCTTAAATATCCTATATCTCGTAGGAGCATTGTTGATTTTTGCCAGTATCATGGCAAGTACTTTATCCGCGCGTTTGGGTGTGCCATTATTGTTGTTGTTTTTGATAGTTGGCATGCTGGCAGGCGAGCAAGGTATCTTAGGCATTGAGTTTTCTCAGTATGGTATTGCCAATTTTGTCGGGCAGGCGGCGCTCGCTTGTATCTTGCTCGATGGTGGTCTGCGTACCTCTTTTAAATCATTTCGCGTCGGACTCAAGCCGGCGGTGACGTTGGCCACATGGGGCGTGCTGACGACGGTGATGGTGCTTGGGGTTTTTGTCACTTGGCTGCTTGATGTCGATTGGCGTTTTGGGCTGCTGATGGCCGCTATCGTTGGCTCAACCGATGCCGCCGCAGTATTTTCGCTACTACGTAATGGCGGGGTCAAGCTAAACGACCGCGTACAAGCCACGCTAGAGTTGGAGTCGGGTGCCAACGATCCGCTGGCCATTTTATTGGTGACAGGACTGATTGCTTTAAATGTCGATCCGGCAGGTCAGAGCGTTCTTGGTTTTTTGGGTTTGCTGTTGCAGCAGCTGGGCGTGGGTCTGGGCATGGGACTGTTATTTGGCTACCTGCTAGCGCGTCTGTTGCCAAAAGTGCATCTGGCCGAGGGTATGTATGCCATTTTGATACTGTCCGCGGGCCTTTCGGTCTTTGCTGCGACCAATTTGCTTGGCGGTAGTGGCTTTTTGGCGGTCTATCTGACGGGCGTACTGATCGGCAACCATAAGGTGCGCTCGACTGAACATGTCATGCGCGTGATGGATAGCTTTGCTTGGTTGTCGCAAGCGGTTTTGTTTGTGGTACTGGGGCTGTTGGTGACGCCATCAAACGTCATCAACGTCTGGCATTATTCGGTGGCGATTGCAGCCTTTATGATACTGGTGGCACGTCCGATTGCGGTCTATACCAGCGTCAAGCCCTTTAAGTTTAAAGACAGAGAGATTGGTTTTATCTCTTGGGTGGGGCTGCGCGGGGCAGTTCCGATTACCCTTGCTATTTTGCCTGTGATGGCTGGCATAGAGGATGCCTTTATGTTGTTTGACATTGCCTTTGGGGTAGTGGTGCTGTCATTGATCCTGCAAGGGACGACGATTCCTTTTATGGCCAATGCATTTCGGGTGCGTATTCCGACCAATAAAGACCCAAAAGAAGAGCATGAAGTTTGGGTGTCAGACAAGGCCAGTATTACCCTGTATGAGTTTGAGGTGCAAGCAGGGGCGTTTGCGATAGGTCGCCATCCGCTCGGTATCTCCAACCGCATCAGCCCAGATGAGATCAGTGTGTTTGCTTTGGTGCGCGGTCAGCAAATTGTCGTGGTCGAGGAGGACACCAAACTCAGATATGGCGATAGCGTCTGGTATGCCATGCGCGGCAACCACGCCAGCAAGATCGCCAAGATTTTCCATGACACGACTTTAGACCGTAAAGCCATCGATGACTTTTATGGTGACTGGCTGCTATCACCCAGTGTCAAGCTTGGTGATTTGCCCTTTTTTACCGACATGGCGACCTCAGAGTCGCTGGCAGACACTCTCAAGTATAAAAAGCTAAAAAACACTGAGAGCAAGTGGGAGCAGACCGTCGCTGAGTATGTCGCACAAAGCTTAGAGACCGCGCCTGTGTCGGGGGATACGGTAGAGATCGATGATGTGTGGTCATTGGTGATCAAGGAGGTCGATGACAAAGGCAAGCTCAGAACGATCGGTCTAAAACATGAAGAGCCGGAAAAAGCGCTTTAGTCGTTTGCCGGCTGTGATAGCAGACTCATCATATGCTGCAAAAAATCCGCGACATGCTTATGCATGTTTTGCCGATTATTCTCAAACCGTCAGAGGTGGGCGCTGCGATGACCAGTCATCCGCTGATTGATAAAGTCTCCTTTACCGGTAGTAATAGCGTCGGCGAAAAAGTGATGCGCCAAGCTGCAGCAGGTATCAAAGGCATCAGCCTAGAGCTGGGGGGTAAGTCCGCTATCGTGGTATGTGCAGATGCTGATATCGACTATGCCTGCGATTTGATCATAGGCGGTATCTTTACCAATGCTGGGCAGATTTGTTCAGCAACCTCAAGGCTGCTTGTCCACCAAGACATTGCTGAGTCATTATTTGCAGTATTAAAAACAAAAACAGAAACTCTGAAAATAGGTGATGGTTTTGCGGCGGACACGCAAATGGGGCCATTGGTCAGTGTTCAGCAGCTGGCGCAGGTCAAAAAATATATCGATATCGCAACTGAAGAAAACCTGCACTGCCTAACGGGAGGCACCCTCTTAGCGCGTCAAGGATATTTTGCTGCGCCGACCATTTATACCGAGGTACCAGCGACCAGTCGCTTGTGGACAGAGGAGGTGTTTGGGCCTGTGTTGGTGAGTGCGACCTTTGCAGATAACGCGCAGGCGATAGCGCTTGCCAATGACAGTAAATATGCCTTGGCTGCGAGTATTGTCAGCGCTGATGAGCATGCAGCGTTAGAGATGGCACGGCACATTCGAGCCGGTCATATTTGGGTCAATGAGCAGCAAATCGTTGTGCCCGAAGCGGGCTGGGGCGGGTTTAAGCAAAGTGGTATCGGCCGAGAATTAGGGACTGATGGCTTATCTGCTTATCAAAAGAGTAAGCATGTTTTGCTACCGTCTTAATTGTCGTTTTGATGACAGTCTTTATGAGTGCTCTTATGTCTCTGTCAAAAAACCCCCTGTATAGAACGCCTATATAGGGGGTTTTGGTTAATGCGTAGTCAGTAGCAATTGAATAACTGCGACCTACCACATCAAGTCATCTGGAATCACGTAAGCAGCATAAGGATCGTCTTCTGCCAACGCGTCTTCGGCAGTATCGTTTGACACCACCATAAAGCCTGTCATCTTAGCATCTATACGGTCTGCTAGTGGGCGCGGTAGCAGGGCATAGCTGTCCTCTAGGCGTGCTATGACCACATGGCCTGCGACGATTTGATCATAGAGCTTTTGGGTGATATAAATCTTTTTGATTTTCGTATCATCCACAAACTGATAAGTAATCTCACCTTGTGTATCAGTGAGCTGATGCTGCTTAATCATCTGAATGATATTGGCTTTTCGTGTTTTTTCTTCTAACGCTCGTTGTTTTTCTTGATTGAGCTTTTGGTCTTTTTCCAGCTTTTTTGCTTGAGCTTCTGCCAGCGCCTTTTTGGCTGCTGCGCTGTCTGAGTCGCCAGTACGTTTGGCATGCTCTGCTTGTCTGCTGATTTTTTTGGCCTTTTTGCTATCGACCAAACCAGCTTTTAATAATTGAGCCTGAAGGGCGTTTTTTGCCATAATTCACTCACCTAAATCCACTCATTGAAACCGCGATATGTCACTTACAACATCCAAGCCCTGTATTGTAGCAAAATTTGCTAAGAGATGGGGTGTGAGTCTGTCAGACGTCGCTGGATGATATCGGCCAAATTGGGTATCATCAAGGCAGTGGCTGAGGTTTTAGTATTTGGCCATATTAAAGAGCTATATAGTTATAAATAGCGGTATCAGGGTAAATAACGATGATTAAGGACAGATTATGACAACATCGCAGCACATTTTGGCTTGTATCGATGGCTCGGCCGTGACCGCATCCGTCTGTGATTATGCCGCATGGTACGCCAGTCGAATAAACTTACCCGTTGGTCTGCTGCATGTCAGCGATGTGCCAGCGTCGTTTAGACGTGATCTGTCAGGGGCGATAGGGATTAATAGCCGTGAGTTTTTGTTAGAGGAGCTGGCGCAGTTAGACGAGCAAAGAGCCAAGGTGGTCAATAGCTATAGCAATGCGCTGGTGCAGGATGCCAAAAGCCATATTCGTAATAAGTTTGGTGATCTTGAGGTGCTTATTTATCAAAGACGAGGCAAGTTACTGCCAGCCATTGAGCATTTTGCCACAGCAAACCGCGCCATCGTGATGGGTCGCCGCGGAGAAGATCACAAATATAGCCGCATCAATATTGGTAGTCAGATAGAGACGGTCGCCCGTGCCTCTGATGTTCCCGTGGTGATTTGCTCAGAGACGTTTAAAGAGCCGCGCTCATATATGATTGCGTTTGATGGTAGCAAGACTGCCATAAAGGCGGTGAAAATGGTGGCTAAAAGCCCTATGTTAAAAGGTCTCGATAGTCATGTCGTGATGATCGGCAATCATAATGATGCCGCCAAACAAAGCCTAAGCGCGGCCGCTGCCCAATTACAAGAGGCGGGTTTTAGCGTAAAGGCGCATCATTTATCGGCCTCCGATGCGGTCGATGGTCTATTAAAGTTTCAATTAGACAATGACATCGATATTATGGTGGTGGGCGCATACGGGCATTCAAAACTACAGCAGTTGTTTTTGGGCAGCACCACCACAGAGATCATCGCTAGCACGTTGTCGCCTGTGGTTTTGCTACGTTAGCCGTTTGCGTTTTTTGGAAAATACGCAGTTTTTGGACAGTATGCTATGTTGATTAATGCAGATTTTACTCGCGTCGCCACCTCACTACCCAAGCAGCAGCAATGGGTAAAATCACCGCAAAAGGGGGTAGAGCGCATCATGCTCGATCGTGTGGGTGCAGAAAAAGCTCGTGCCACCAGCTTTGTGCGTTATGCTCCTCAGTCTGACTTTCCGCATCACCGTCATCCGGGCGGCGAGGAGATATTTGTACTGGCAGGTGAGTTGCACGCTGACGGTGAGACTTTTTTGCGCTATAGCTGGATACGCCTGCCGACCGACACACCATTAGAGATGGTATCTGGCCCTAGCGGCGCAACCGTCTATATCAAGACGGGGCATCTGCATTGGTTTAGTTAGCTAAGTGCTGCCCATTAAACGCCAATCATTTACAGCTTCTTATTGCCTGCGCTTACGTCTGCGCAGGCACCGTGTTATCTGTTGTATGGCCAAAAGCCTGAGCGAAGGGGTGGAGAGTAGACTGGTGCTGGCGGTTGATGATTTGTATCCTACAGAGTGGCTGGCCGGCTTACTTGAAACGTTTGATAGCCTGTTTCCTAGCGTAGAGTTAGAGCTGCTGGTGGACGCGTTTCATGACCGAGTACCTCCATGGGTGAATAAAGTGACAGCGCATACAAGACAATGACGCACTGAGCATACATATGATGCGTCTTATCAGCGGATCGTTAAATATTCTGTTTTTTAATAACCGTATTCTACTTATGACACAATGAGGCGGCAAAACGCAAAGGGTTTGATGCTAAAATCGCCAGTCAGTCATGACGCAGTAAGCAGCAATGTCTTAATAGACACTCAGTACGTGACCCTGTCTATCATTGTTCAACCCTGTGTTTGATGCCGCGTACACTACTTTTAACACCATAGGACACTGTCATGATCGTTTGGCAAAAACCGAATGCATTTAGAATACTTTTTACTTTGCGCGGCTCCGTTATTCCTCATATCTTTCCACAAGTTTTATTGATTAGCTTACTGAGTGCCATCATCTCGGCCATCCAGCACTGGATTCCCAGCTCCTTTTCTTCTTATGGCGCGGCGCCTTTTACTTTACTTGGCATCGCTCTGTCTTTGTTTTTGGGTTTTCGTAACAATGCCAGTTATCAGCGTTGGTGGGAGGGTCGGCATTTGTGGGGGCAGTTGGTATATGATGCGCGCAGTTTTACCCGTCAGGTGCTCTCATTTATCGAGGACGATAGCGAAGCGGGACGACACATGCAGCAGGAGCTGGTGCGTCTGACTATCGCGTTTACTCATGCGCTCAGGCACCGGCTGCGAAGTACCGCGCCATGGGAGGATGTTGAGCGTTTTGTGGCGCCTGAGTATCATGCAAGCATGCGTCAAGCGGGCAATTTGCCTGAGTATCTATTGCGCCTGCTAGGCAAAAAGCTGGGGGAGGTTCGACGCCAACAGCTCTCCTCTGATCTGATGATACAAAACATGGATGAGCGCGTCACCTCGATGACGATTGTGTTGGCGGCTTGCGAGCGGATTCATAATACGCCACTACCCTTTGCCTATACGCTATTGGTGCATCGTACCACTTATTTGTACTGCTTTATGCTGCCGTTTGGTTTGGCGACGTCCTTGGGCTGGGTGACACCGTTGGTGTGCGGCGTCATTGCTTATACGTTCTTTGGATTGGATGCGCTCAACGAAGAAATCACCGATCCGTTCGGCGTTGCGGCCAATCACTTGCCACTGAGCGCTATCTCGCGCACCATCGAGATAAACCTACTAGAAGCCTTGGGAGAGACGGATTTGCCGCCTGAATTGATGTCTCAGGGTGGTTATTTGCAATAATAACACTTGCACGGTTGGGGTCATCAAGAGCTGAGCGCTGTATGCATAGCGCTCAGTTTTTTGTTTTTTGGTGACAGAGATTTTTATATCGAATTAACAATAACAGGCAGATTTTTAGTTAATGATAATTGTTTTCGTTATCATTCGCGTGTAAAATCGGCCACAGTGAGCGCGCAAGTGATGCGATAAATATGTGCGTCTATCGCAAAATGACAGGTAGCGCTGTTCCCCGTAAGCACGGGGATTAACCGTACGCTTAGTAGGGTCTTTAGAATATTCCTAATAGGCATCTGATAATTAGAAATGTCTTTAGACAATAAAAAACCCTTACAAGCAAACGCTTGTAAGGGTGTCTTGTTTTTCAATATATGGCGGGCCCAGTATCAACCATATTGAAAAAATAAATTTTTGATTTATATATTATTATTTAATAATAATTTTATTTATAACCAACTATTGCCATGATTTTAGTGGTCATACCGCCTCTTGATTTGCCAATTGCCTGCTGACAAGCCCCCCTTTTGCGCCTTGTCCATGACGATGTACCTTAATAATAGTGCCATCAATCATGGCATACTCTAAATCTGAGTCATTCAGAGCATTAAATAGCTTGCTGAATCTATCGCTTTTTACCCATCGACGGTAGCGCTTATAAACACTGTTCCAGTTACCAAATTCAGGGGGTAGATCTCGCCACGGACTACCTGTACGGACAATCCATAGAACAGCTTCGATAAATAATCGAGTATTTACGGCTGTTCTACCAACATCGGTCTCTTTACCTGCACAATACGGTGCTATCTTTGCCCACTGGGCATCACTTAGTGTTAATCTAGTCATAACACTATGATTGTCAATTATTCTCTATATGTCAACACACCCTAATAATGCCGTTACATAAGTAAACAGTACGCCAAACTGCTATATCCTCGCTCATCGATAAAACCTATCCTACTTTTAGTAAGCCAATAGTAAGGTCTGTGCTTGATGCTGAGAGCTGAATTCATCGCTCTGTTCTACTCTCTTAACGCCAAGAGAGTAACATTTACTACACAGACGCCCCAGTCTGCTGCCTCTACTATTTTATGGAGACTTATTAGTTATCCTTAAATTTAGCCATTATCTGCCAGCGGGAAGCCAGCATGAATACCTTGACTCTAAATATCAATAATCAAGATTACTCCTTTGACGATCTTGATCCGCGCACGACAATTCTAGATTTATGTCGTCAACATCTACAAATTACCGGACCCAAAAAAGGCTGTGATCACGGTCAATGCGGCGCTTGCACTATGCTTATCAATGGTGAGCGCATCAACTCGTGCTTGACCCTTGCGGTTATGCATGACGGCGATGAAATCACCACGATCGAGGGCATCGGAATGCCTGAGTCGTTATCAGCCTTGCAACAAGCCTTTAAAGATCATGATGCCTTTCAGTGTGGGTATTGCACGCCAGGGCAGATTTGTTCCGCCACGGCTTTAATAGAAGAGGTGAAACAAAACTGGCCAAGCTATGTGACGACAGATCTCAAAAACCCGAATGGGTTGTTAGTTCAAGAGATCGCTGAGCGAATGAGTGGCAATATTTGTCGCTGTTCTGCTTACCCCAATATCGTGGATGCCATCTCACAAGTGCTTGAGAGCGAAGTGTCAAATAAGCGTGCTTCTTCTAGTGAAGAGACGACTACAGGTTCGCTGCAAGACTCAGCAGTGACAGGTATTTGGTCGCCGCCGCCCAGTCAGTCCCAACTTGGTAATCAATCAGTAAACCATAATAAAAATGCCAGTAGCACAGCAGGAGGCCGCTCATGAAACGCTTTGAATATATCCGTGCCCTTGAACCGCAGCAAGCGGTAATGTTTGCTACTCCTAAAGAAGCCTCATTTATCGCAGGCGGTACCAATTTGCTTGATCTCATGAAGTTTGAGATTGAAACGCCAACCAAGCTGGTTGATGTGACACGCTTAGAGCTTGAACAGATTGAAGACACTGCCGATGGCGGCCTACGTATCGGAACCTTGGTAAGCAATAGTGATTTGGCCGCGCATCCTAGTGTGATTGCCAATTATCCGGTATTGTCTCGTGCGATATTAGCAGGGGCGACCGGACAGCTACGCAATAAAGCGACGACTGGCGGTAACTTCCTGCAGCGTACGCGCTGCTACTACTTTTATCATACCGATAGCCCTTGTAATAAGCGTGAACCGGGTACTGGCTGTCCTGCAATTAACGGTGAGAACCGATACCGATAGCCCTTGTAATAAGCGTGAACCGGGTACTGGCTGTCCTGCAATTAACGGTGAGAACCGCCCCCTTGCGATTTTAGGCACAAGTGACGCTTGTATTGCTCAACACCCGTCTGATATGGCGGTTGCTATGCGTTTGCTTGACGCTACTATTGAGACTGCCAAAACCGATGGCTCGACTCGGCAGATTCCAATAAAAGACTTTTATTGTCTGCCAAAAGACACTCCCCATATCGAAAACGTTTTAGAGTCAGGCGAGCTTATCACGCATGTCGTGCTGCCAGCGCCTATTAAAGGTATACACACTTATGACAAAGTGCGTGACCGCGCCTCTTATGCTTTTGCGCTTGTATCGTGTGCAGCTGTGATAGACGCTGATGATAATGGCAATTTGACGACAGTACGCTTAGCATTTGGCGGTATTGGTACTCAGCCATGGCGCAATGAAGATGTGGAAGAGTTGTTGACGGATACGCAGGGCGACGATGACACTATCAATCAGGCAGCAGATTTGTTGTTAAAAGATGCCAAAGGTAGCGGTCAAAACGATTTTAAAATACCACTAACACGCCGTTTGCTAAAACAGGCCATTAAGCGTGCATTAGCGGGCGAGGGAGCATAATCATGTCATTATTAGATTCAGTACTACCGGCAGAGCCCACTAACAAAGAGAAGATGGATAAGCCGGTTGAGACGTTATTCGACAAAACAGCAAGTAATTTGGTAGGTAAACCAATTAACCGCGTCGAGGGCTCGTTAAAGGTTAGCGGTCAAGCTCATTATTCAGCAGAGATTCAATTAGACAATAAAGTGTATGGTGTCTTGGTTAGCTCGACCATCGCAAAAGGAAAAGTTGAAAAAATCGATAGCGACTCGATTGCCCATATACCAGGTATCATTAAAGTCGTCACTGACCCTAAGCGCTTCTTACGTAACTCACAGCAAGGCGGTGAGACCGAAGCACCGACTCAGGGTGTGAGTGAGGTTTTTTATCATGGTGAGCCCATCGCAGTCGTTGTCGCTGAAACTTTTGAAGCGGCGACCGAAGGCGCCAAGGCCCTTAAAGTCACTTATAAAGACGAAACCGATCAAGCGGCTTTGGATTTTACTAAAGAGCTGCCTAACGCCCATGAGGTAAATGAGAAAAAAGGCTCGGATAAGAATGCCAAGCACGGAGATCCAGAGCAAGGCCTTGCTGATTCGGCGGTAACCCTTGATAGGTTGTACCATACCCCAAGTCAGAGTAACTCACCGATGGAACCGCATGTTACTTTGGCTCATTGGGAAGATGACAAGCTGGTCTTATATACTTCAAACCAGATGATCGCCTCTTGTAAGCAGCAAGTAATGGACGCATTAGATTTGAAGAAAGATCAAGTCGAGCTGATCTCATACTATGTCGGCGGCGGCTTTGGTAGTAAGCTAGGTATCGCGCCAGAATCTATTGCTGCCGCTATTGCTTCTAAAGAAGTCGGTCGTCCGGTACTGATTACTATGACGCGCCCGCAAGTGATGGAGGCGACGGTAAGACGCTCAAACACCCGTCAGCGTATTGCTATTGGTTGTGATGAAGAGGGTATCATTAATACCATTATTCACGATACCACGACCAGCAATTTGCCAGGCGAGGCGTTCTTTGAACCAACAGCATTATCCACTCACTTTTTGTACCGCGGAGAGAATCGCCGCGTCAGTTATGAGATGGTGGACATGAATCAATTGTTATCAGGCTCTATGCGTGCCCCTGGCGAAGCGGTGGGTATGATCGCACTTGAATGTGCGATGGATGAGCTGGCGACTAAGCTTCAGATAGATCCTATTGAGCTGCGCCGCCGTAATGAGCCTGAAGAGGACCCTAGCGAAGAGATGCCGTTCTCCACCCGTCAGCTAGTCGCTTGTATGGAAAAAGGCGCTGAACAGTTTGGTTGGGATAAGCATAATCCAAAGCCTGCCAGTCAATTAGAGGGCGACTGGTGGATAGGTACTGGCATGGCTGGCGCCTCTCGTGGCAATATGCTGCAGCCTTCTGAAGCACGTGCGATACTACAAGTAGATGATTCAAAAGAGCTTGGCGTCAAAGCTATTATCGAAACCGACATGACTGATATCGGCACAGGCTCTTACACCGTATTTACTCAGGTCGCCGCCGATTTGTTAGGACTGCCTATCGATCATATCGAGATGAAACTTGGCGACAGTGATTTACCGCCAGCGTCAGGTTCTGGCGGTAGTTTTGGCGCGGCCAGTGCTGGTAGTGGGGTTTATTTGGCTTGTGAGCAGCTACGCAAAATGCTTGCAAAAAAAGTAGGTCTACATGCCGATACGATTCGTATAGATAACGGTCAAATCCAAAAATCAGGTGAGCATCAGCCTAGTAAGGCAGAAGCCGCTATTGGAGCAAGTAGAGAAAAAGTAGCAGATTTTGTCGATAAAAACTTGGTGGAAAAAGGAGTAGTCGATAAAAGCGAGGTAGACAAAGTATCAGGCTTGGTAGATAAGGCTGTAGACTTGGCAGATAAGGTGTCGGCAAAGACAGGTATGCCGCTTCCTGAACTAAAACCTGCAAATGAGCAATACGACTTTGATGATAATCAGTCCTATGCACTAGCTGATATTATTGCTCAGTTTGACGAGCAAGAAATCAGCGCCAAAGGCCAGATCAAGCCGGGTAAAAATGGCAAAAACCTTCGCCAAGCCTCGTTTGGGGCCAACTTCGCTGAAGTGGCGGTACATAAAGTCACCGGTGAGATTCGCGTCAAGCGTATGACTGGCGTGTATGCAGCAGGACGTATTCTCAACCATAAGCTTGCAACCTCGCAGTGTTATGGCGGTATGGTATTTGGTATAGGTTCTGCTTTGATGGAAGAGGTCATTCATGACAAGCGCGATGGGCGCTTATGTAACCATGACCTTGCCGAGTACCATGTGCCGGTCAACGCTGACGTACCGCAGTTGGATGTGATTTTGTTAGAAGAGGATGACCCTTATACCAACCCTATGCATATTAAAGGTATTGGGGAAACCTCTATATCAGGGTCAGCGGCAGCCATTGCCAATGCCATCTATAATGCAGTCGGGGTGCGTGTTTATGACTTCCCGATTACTTTGGACAAAATATTAGCTGATATGCCTGAGTAATAGTCGACATCGAAGTATAGACCCTGTTGAATAAAACCTGCTAAATATTAACATTAACGTTAAGCAGGTTTTATTTATTTCTATTCTTTAAAGTATAAAAAAGAAAAGCAAAAATATGAATCAAGTCGCAGACATTCTACAGCTCGCCTTTGACGCACGGCAGCAGCACGTTGATGCGGTGCTCGCGACAGTCGTGCGCACTGAAGGCTCAGCTTATCGTAAACCTGGCGCTATGATGCTTATTTGCGAGGATGGTCGCTCAGTAGGTATGATAAGCGGCGGCTGCCTTGAACCGCACATTATTAAACGCGCCTTTTGGCTGACGCGTCATGGCGCAAGCGTGCAGGTCTATCAAACCGGTGATGAGCAAAAAGAAGACTTGGAGGATGAGCTAGAGGAAAAGTTAGATAATGATGCTATAGATTTTGCAGTAGACTTAGAAGATGAGCTGAACTTTGGTTTAGGCTGCAATGGTAAAGTTCATGTGTTATTTGAGCGCTTATCTTCAGCTATGCCGTATTTAGATTTAATTCAGAAAGTTCGTCAAAGTGGAGAGTCTACTACTGTCGCTACTTTAATACGCTCTAACAGCTCTGAGGTGGCCGTTGGTACTAGAGTTCATTTAAACGCCAGTTTTTTAGATGACAGTTTTTTAGATGACAGTAAAAACTCACAAGAGATACCAGAGCAAACCACAAATTTACCAAAGCCAATAATCGATGAGTTATCTGCTTATAAAGTGAGTAAAAGACACGCTGATTATCTGGTTTTAAAAAGTCCGGTTGCAAATGACAATAGCTTAAAAGACGCTATACAAACCGAGTGGTTAGTGCAACGCGTGCAACCGCAGATTCGACTTTTGGTTTGCGGAGCAGGCAATGATGTGATGCCGCTAGTAACCATGGCAAAGCTGCAAGATTGGCACGTCACCGTGATCGATAGTCGGCCGCAGTATGCCACTCGCCAACGTTTCCCGCAGGCTGATGCTGCGTTATACGTGGCTCTTAACGATAGCGAAACTTTACTTAAACTGAGTCAAAATGCAGCGGTAGCACTAATGTCGCATAGCCTCAGCCAAGATCGGGCACGCTTAGCTGTCTTGTTAAAGAATGCCAATCATTGCAATTACATCGGTCAGTTAGGCCCGAGCTATCGTACTGAGCGTTTGATTAAGGAGATTAGCGCAACTTGCGCTGACCCTACCGCCTTGGCAGACGGTATCAATCAGCTGCACTACCCTATCGGTTATAAGCTTGGCGGTGATGGCCCTGAAGCGTTAGCGCTAAGTATCATCGCGCAAATTAGCGCTGTCGTTTATGAGCAAGTTGCGGTTACTAAAGAGTTAGCGCAGCCAAAAGCCAGCTATGAATGACAAGGATAGCTCATCATTCAATCAAAACAAACCTCCAAATCATGCGGTCATTATTTTAGCCAGCGGATTAAGTCATCGATTAGGTCAGCCAAAGCAGCTTCTAGAAAAACAAGGTAAACCATTAATTAACTATATGACGATGCTTGCTTTGGTGACTCAGCCAAAAGCTGTTATTGTCGTCATTCCTCAGCAAGATACAGCTATTACTGACGTTATCGAAACGGCTGTTAACCGTTTGACAGCGCCAAACTCAAGCATACAAATCGTTAGTAACCCTAATCCACAATTAGGAATGGCAAAGAGCTTATCTTTAGCTATTGATGCATTAAAATCTCAGCATGATTTAGCGATGAAGCGCGTATTGATTATGGGCGTGGATCAAGTATTATTAAGCGCTCCTCATTTAGATCAACTTCTAACACAAGATAATATAGTCGTCGCCAGTCGTTACCCGAATTTGGATGAGAGATTTATTATTGATGATAATAAGCATGATATCGTGGGTGTGCCATTAGTTGTCAGTTATAAAGTACTAAAATCATGGCAATCCTCGCTCAGTGGCGATAAAGGCTTGCGGCACTTTATTAGAGCGCTAGCTCCTGAGAAAGTCACCACGGTGGCTCACTCAAATCTTAGCTATGATATTGATACTCCTAAACAATTAGCTTATGCTCGACAGCAAGGATGGCTCGATTATTAATATAACTGCCTATAGAACGGTCATTATTGGCCGCTTTGTTTAGCTATTGAGTCTAAGGGCTGTTTAGAAATACATAATTTTGACAACAATAGCGCCCGTAATCGCTTATACTCTTTTATGACCCCATTATTGGGAGTACCTTTTTGTATTCACCTGTTTTAAAGCCTGATATTTTTGATCCACAAGCACAGAATCGCTCAGTGTTATCCTCTGTCGACTCTGCTCGTGCCAGTCATTTAGTCGCTGATCATTCGGTGGTTGATAGTAAACCGCTAACCGATGGTTTTTCGCGGCGACTGACTTATTTACGTCTTTCTATCACTGATTTTTGTAATTTTCGCTGTGAGTATTGCCTGCCAAACGGCTACCAAGGCAAACGCCCCTCCGATGAGCTCAGCGTCGCTGAAATCAAAACTTTGATTCAAGGCTTTGCGCAAGTGGGCACGCAAAAGGTGCGTATCACTGGTGGCGAGCCATCGATCAGACGCGATGTGGTAGAGATTATCGAAACGATCAAGAATACCGCTGGTATCGAGATGGTCGCAATGACTAGCAATGGCTACAAGCTTGGCAAGCACCTAGCCAACTGGCAGGCGGCAGGACTGAACCAGCTCAACATCAGTATGGATAGTTTCGATGCCGATACTTTTCATCAGATGACGGGCTTTAATACCCAGCCCCAGCTGATGCGCGACATGGACACCCTCCTAGCGACTACTGATATTAAACTCAAAATTAATAGTATCTTAATGGCGGAAACTGCTTTTCAAAACTTAATTGACGCGATGGACTACGTCAAAGACCGTCCTGTGACCTACCGCTTTATCGAGTTTATGCAGACCAGTGACAACAGCGATTTGTTTTTTGCTCAGCATGCGCAGTCTGATATGATTACGGATTATCTGCTCGAGCGCGGTTGGCAGTCGCATGATCGCGGTAGCGCTGATGGCCCTGCGATAGAATACAGCCATCCTGACTATCTCGGGCGTATCGGTATGATTGCCCCTTATGCCGCGCACTTTTGTGATAACTGTAATCGTCTTCGCGTGAGTAGCCAAGGCAAAGTGCATCTGTGTCTATTTGATGAAGGTAATTACGATATTCGAGATTATCTAAAAAACGACGATGTGCAAGGTCTAGTCAACACCTTGCATAGCTTTATGCCAATTAAGCCTGAGCATCACCATCTGCATGAGTCTAATAGCGGCATGATGCACAACTTATCGATTATCGGTGGTTAGAGTATGTAGATGGAGCTCTCATAGTAAAACGGCAAACTGTCAAACCGTAAAAATAAAATATTTAAACTTATCAAATGATTAGAATTAGGAATATCTATGTCTAAGCCTGCTGCAGAATTTATCCCGCTGAATATTGCTGTGCTTTGTGTCTCTGACAGTCGTACGCTTGAGGAGGATAGCTCAGGGCAGTACTTAGCCGATAGCTTAGTTGAGGCGGGTCACCACTTAGCTGATCGTCAGCTGATTACTGATGATATTTATCAAATTCGTGCGGTCATTAGTGGCTGGATTGCTGATCCTAATGTGCATGCAGTAATCACCACAGGCGGCACTGGGTTTTTTATCCGTGATAGTATGCCAGAAGCGGTCAGCGTATTGTTTGACAAGTCGATTGACGGTTTTGGCGAGATGTTCCGTTTGCTCTCCAAAGATGATATCGGTATGTCAACCATTCAGTCGCGCGCTATCGCTGGTATGGCCAATGGCACAGGCATCTTCTGCCTGCCGGGTTCGACCGGTGCTTGCCGTACCGGCTGGAATGATATCTTAAAAGAGCAGTTCGATAACCGTACCCGTCCTTGTAACTTTGTTGCGCACTTTATGCGCGCCAATCCAGGTCACGACTAGCGTTTTGAGACTTATACAATATAAGTAACCTTTAATGAGTTAAGAAAAATACATGTCTATATCTTCTGATTATAAAAATGCTCCGACTAATACTGCAAACCACTCGCACGCTACCCTATCGCATTTAGACAGCGATGGTGAGATTCATATGGTCGATGTGGGCCACAAAACAGCTACTACTAGAGAAGCGCATGCTGTTGGTCAGGTGTGTTTTCCAGCGGACATCTATGGTCAAATAAAAGCCGCTGATGGCATGACAAAAAAAGGCAGTATCACCCAAACTGCCCATATCGCAGGTATTATGGCAGCCAAGCGTACTCATGATTTGATTCCGCTTTGTCATCCATTGCCGCTAGATAAGATTGGCTTAAGTTTCGAGTATGACGACAGCTTAAATAGCATCATGGTCAATGCAACGGTGAAAGTCACTCACAAAACTGGGGTGGAGATGGAAGCGCTGACCGCTGTTAGCGTGGCTTGCCTGACCATCTATGACATGACCAAAGCGCTGTCGCATAACATCGTGATTGATGGAGTCAGACTCATGACTAAGACCGGTGGCAAATCAGATTATAACCATCAAGTAACATAGTCTAAGTGTGATATTTTATCAAAAATAATTTTAGCGAATAAATGATTTCAAGCAACGCCGCACTTTTTCATGCAGCGCCGCTCTATAGGAGTAGTAAGATGACTGACAAGACAAATGATTTGATGACCATCAATGTACTGTATTTTGCCAGTCTTGCGGACGAAGCCAATTGTCAGCAAGAGCAAGTCACGCTTGCCTCTGATACTTCACTAGCTCAGCTATATGAGCAGCTTCGCGATAAGCATCACTTTAGCCATCCGCAAGCCGATCTGCGTGTGGCGGTAAATGATTACTTTGCCAAATGGGATGATCCGATTAATGATGGCGATAGCGTGGTGTTTATTACCCCTGTGGCAGGCGGTTAGTCGCTAATTATCTGTCGTAGACTACAACTCTAGCCTAGCAAAAATAACACAACTCAAAATAGTCGAACTAAACTAGAACCGATTCATAATCTGAGCATATCAATGACTGGTGAGAATAAAAACAACGAAATAAAAATTGGCGATAAAGAAGACGTACATAGCCAATCGATGCAAATCAAGCGCAGTGCTGATGACGCTTATGCTATCGCTGAGCGTGATGGTTTTGCGCTATTAGATGAAGCTATTGACGAGACGCGCCTTAGAGCCATGCTCGATGACGACAGCTGCGGTGCTTTTGCTTGTTTTGAAGGTCGCGTGCGCAATCATAATAATGCCAGCTGTGTCGAGCGTTTGACTTACTACGGCTATGAGGATTTGGCGATTAACCAAGGTCGGCAAATCATGGATGAGGCTAAAGAAAAATTTGAGATTACCGCTGCGGTTGCCATTCACCGTATCGGTGCATTAGAGATTGGCGATATTGCCGTTTGGATCGGTGTGATCTCCGCCCACCGCTATCCGGCGTTTGATGCTTGCCGCTGGATCCTCGATACCATCAAAGCCGATATTCCCGTTTGGAAGCAAGAATATTATGACAATGAGTCGCCCAAATGGCTAAGCAACAACGGTTAACTCATGATGACTAATAGATAATGGGGCTGTAGTAGATAAGGATTAAATATCACACCATTTTCTCAAGGTTTTCAGCTGATTAGATGGTGAGCCATAGTTAAATCTACACTCGCACCCTTTTAAAAAAAATGGAAGTTCTTCTTATCGATTCCATTATACCTTCTTAGAGTTCGTTTAGACTGATTCCAGAAGTTCTCAATGCCATTGATGTGATTGTTTTTACCGCAAGTGAACTCTTTAGAGTGATTGACTCTGAAATGTTTAAACTCACTCACAATGCATTGTAACTTCGATAGCTATCCGTATAAACAAAGCTGTCAGGCTTGATTTTACGCTTAATAACAGGCATTAGGGTAGTCTGTTTGGTGTCTGCTACGACAATGGTATAAACCTTACCGTTTCGTTTTAGAGTCCCAAATACAGCGGTTTTACCAGCAGCCCCGCGACCTCTTTTGCCTTTGCGTACACCGCCAAAGAAACTTTCATCTCATTCGACCTCACCATCAAAAAGTTCATCAGCTTCTAATGAGAGATGGTAATCTATCACAGGTCTTATTTTATGATAAAAAAGTGCAGCAGTGTTATACTGAATGTTGAGCAAATCTGCGGCTGTTCTAGCAGTCACTTCAGCTGTGAAAAACTCTGACAGCCTTCGCTGTACTTTTTTACTTAATTTACAACGGGTTATCTTCATAAAAGTAGTCTAGCATAGTGCTTATCTACTACAGCCCCTAAATAATTATAAAAACTCGAAGTATGATTTCAAAGCTTGGTTACCTAGAGTAGCCAAGCTTTTTTAGTATTTAATAACGAATACAAAAACAGTCATGCTTTTAAAGACTTAATAAGTACGACCAAGATTTATTGCGCCGGTAAGTGCGCCGTCTATCTTTGTAACACTGCTGCAATCTAAAACGTTATTGTTAAACCTATGTTTTGTTTTGTGTGATTAGTCCGCTATTACTTGAGCCTTTTACCGTTTTTGCTATGGTAATAGCTCAACAGCAATCATATAGGAAAGACTTATGAGTAAAAACAATAATAAAGAGCGCATTATCGATAATTCAGAAGATCTGAAAGATAAAATCACTGAGTCTATGGATGCCTTTAAACTGCGGGCAGATCTGTTAGTGGCGAATTTAAAAGAGGGCGGCAATGATGGTTATGATCACTCAACCTCTAGCGCCGGCGAGAAAGGTCTAAAGTCAGGCAAAGTATCCGAGCTTACCGTTATCGCACCGTTAAAAGACGGCGGCGCTGCCCGTCTCAAAGAGATTCTAAAAATAGCAGGGGGCAATCTAAAAGGCGCGACAAGGGTAGGCACTTTGCACGATTTGCGCTTCGTCTTTTTAGATAATGATACAAGAGTGCTTTTTTGCACCGCTTATGACGGTGACTGGGATCCTTATATTGATGATTTCGCCACCAAAATTCCTGAACTCATGGATATTTTATTTGGCAATGTCGAGGGCTGGCCGGGTATTAAAGACCCAAGTGTTAAGCAGTTTATTCTTGATCATCAGATTACCGCTGCAGGCTGGTACGTAGGCGTCCCGCATCTGACGGTACAAGATATTCGCCGTCATGAGCGTATTGTTAAAGGCATCAATAAAGCTTTAGATGAAGCGCAAACAAACTAATTTTTTAGACATTGTATTTTTAAGCGCATAAATTTCAGGGCTTTGATACGGTCATACTTTAATAACGATAAAAAATGAATAGGGCGATGTATGAGTAATGATGATAATAAACCTTTAACGGGATTGACCGATAAGTTGCAAGACTTAAAAGATGAGTTTGGCAATCGCATCGAAAACAGTGATTTTGAGACGTGGCTTAAAGGCGTGAAAGAGGAAGTCGGTGACGGTATTGAGATGATGGCTCGTAGGGCGCGCGGGGTCTTTAACCCCAATCTCGTCACCATGCAGCTAAAAGATATTCAATCCATCGTCCTACGTGAGCGTCCCACCCCATATTTTGGCACGGTAGTAGCACTAAAAATCAATAATGCTGACGTTGGCAAACAAATGCTAGCGCAGGTGTTGCCTCATGTAACCGGTAGTGAAGACTGGCACAAAGATATGCAAGCCACGCTGTCTATCGTCATGACTTACGAGGGTCTACAAGCGTTAGGTGTACCGCAGTCATCACTTGATAGCTTTCCTGAGTCTTTTAAAGCAGGTATGGCAGCGCGTGCTGAGCAGTTACGCGATTTTGATGTTAATGCCCCTGAGAATTGGATGGCACCTTTTGGGGATAAGGGTGATATCCATGTGGGTGCGGCTATTATCGCTGATACCAAAGATAAATGGCAGGTCAAACTTGACGAGCTTCGAGATAATCTTACCGATCATATCGATGTGGACAATCCTGCTAATGGTGATGTAGAAATCCTAATCGAGCAGGACTTTGGTTCAAATGACAACGTCAAAAACGTCTTTGGTTATCGTGATGGTATCAGTAATCCTGAGATTCAAGGCAGTGGTATTCAGACGCCTTCGAACCATGACGGCGATCCTATTGCCGCAGGGGAGTTTGTGCTCGGTTACGAAGGGGAGGCGGGACTAGTTGCACCTATGCCGCAGCCTGAAGTCTTAGGCAAGAACGGCTCGTTTATGGTGTTACGTGTTTATCATAGCCATGTTGCTACTTTTAATAAATACCGCAAAGATAATACCGACAGCGAGGAAGAGGCGGAGCTGCTGGGTGCAAAAATGTGGGGACGCTGGCGTTCAGGCGCGCCGCTCATTTTGTCTCCCGATCATGATGATAAAGCGCTTGGCGATGATCCTAGCCGCAATAACGACTTTGGTTATAAAGACGATCCTTACGGTAAAAAGTGTCCGTTTGGTGCACATATCAGGCGTATGAACCCACGCGATAGCGAAGATTTTATTTTATCCGATGTGCGTATTCACCGTATCGTTAGACGTAGCGTGGGCTTTGGTGAAGTTGTGCCACCCGATGTAATAGAGGACGATGGCAAAGATCGCGGTCTGTTTTTTATTGGTATTAATGCTCATGCCATGGAGACGGTTGAGTTCTTGCAATCACAGTGGATCAACGATGGCAACTTTATGAGCTTAGGCGAAGAAAAAGATCCTATGGTTGGTTTGCACTCTGGTGATAAAGGAGGAAGTGATAAAGACAGCGATGCAGATAACTTTACTGTTCCGGCTGATCTAATTCGCAAACGCTACCATGGTATTGAAACCTTTAATACCTTGCACGGCGGCGAGTACTTTTTTATTCCGAGTTTATCGGCGCTAAAATGGATTAGCGAGCTGTCTTAACTCTCAGTACCATTTGTAATAGTCACCACTTAACAATAATAATCATGAATAAAATTAGGAAATATAATGCTAAAAAAATTATTTAAACCCAAATACGTCCCCTACGATCCAAAATATATCGAATTAAATGCTGAGGACGAAAAAAACATTCGTACTATTACCAACGATATCAAAAGCTATATTGCGCGTAGTGATAAAGCCAGCAATATCGATTATCACACGCGTGATGCCCATGCCAAGGGGTACTGCGCACTAAAAGCCAAGTTTGAGATATTAGATGATATCCCCAAAGAGTACGCGCAAGGTTTGTATGCTAAAGCGGGCATTCATGATGCGGTGATTCGTTTGTCCAACGGTTCATCTCGAGTATTCGCTGATCGTAAGTTGGGCTTTGCTCAAGGTCTTGCGATTAAAGTCTTTGACGTACCGGGTAAGAAGCTCGCTCCCGGGGAGGAGGACAGTACGACCTTTGATTATAACTTTATCAATCATCCGGTGTTCTTTTGCAATAGAATTGAGGAGTATACCTATCTCTCAAGACTGTTTTTGGAATTACCTAAATACACGGAGAAGGGCGCGATCGGTAAAGCGCAGTTGGCGTTTAACTGGCTGACCAATTACGGCTCAAGATTACCAACCAAAGAGTCGATTAAAACCTTTAAAGCTATCGGCGGCTTTACGAGGATTGAACCACAAAACACCTTGTTATACGACTTTCATTCGCAAGGTGTGGTGCGTCATGGTGATTATATGGCAAAGATACGGGCAACGCCAACAGCCGCTTCTGTCAAAAAAGTCACGCGCCGTGATGTCGATGTCGACGCCCGCGAAGAGGCGCTGCGACCGCTTATCGTCGAGGAGATACGCGAACATGATTATCAGTTTGATATCCAGATTCAGCTATGCCGTAATCTCAAAAAGCAGCCGATTGAGGAGATTACGACGCAGTGGCAAGAGTCGGATACGCCCTTTGTCACCGTAGCGCGTTTAACCATTCCTTGCCAAGACGTACCAGATGACGGTAATTTTGAGATTATGGAGAATCTATCCTTTACTCCATTTCGCTGTCTTGAAGAGAACCGTCCTATCGGGAACTTACAACAGTCGCGTCTCAAGGCCTATCAAGTCGCCTCCGAGACTCGCCATAAACTCAACGACGTCAAGCGCCGTGAGCCAAAGAGTTTAAAGGAGACGTTTGCTAAGTCTTTTTTTTAGACTAATCGTTTTTAGACTAATCATTTTGAAGTTTATAGATCAAAAAAAGCCAGTCGTTATGTGACTGGCTCTTTTGTATCATAAGAATGTGTCTTGTACTAAAAACATCAGCTATTTAAGCTTGGCACTATCAAAACCTTACTATCGTTGTTGTTTGACCCTTCGATAGTAATACAAATGTTTCAACACATTATGGGTTTTGCATAATTTGAGTGATTTGAATTGAGCCTAATTAATTAGATCCAAGTCCAAGTTCTACCTTGGTGTTTTTGGTAAGTACAAATACGAGTACAGCGCCTATAATAATTATAATAATTATGCTCGCGCTTATAACACGCAAGCTCAAAGCTTCAGATAAGACCAGCGCGCCGCCCATATAGTCACCTGACCACAAAAATGTTATAAAATAAACCAACTAAACGATTACCACTATAAACAACTATGACTTACTCTCTAGATTATCGCAAACAAGTTTTAAAAAGCTTAGATGAGGGTATGACCTTTGCCGAAGCTGCTGCTTTCTATGATATCAGTCCAACGACTATCCAGAAGTGGAAAAAGCGTCTTCATAGTAAAACCACTCGATATATTAAGCCCTAGCTCAAGATGTCAAAGACCACCCTGACGATTATCACTATGAGCGAGC
>NZ_JAPEHS010000036.1:0-27273 GCF_028823565.1 Psychrobacter sp. A3 | reverse complement strand
TCTGTCGGCGTAGGCACAGCACCCAAGAAAAACAACGTTTCATTGAGCGACTTGATAGCCATGTATCTGTTTTACTTGGACTCGACTATGTTTGACGGTACTACTGAGTTGATGGGCTAAATAAAATCGTTATATCAACCCCTTTCGTTTCATATTGCGATAAACCACAAACACGATAACGATATTTGAGATCAGTATCGCAAGCTTAAACCAATCAAACGGGCGTGCTAGCAAATAGTAAATCTCGATAGGTATAAATATGCCGTAGCCCAGCACACCAAACCAATACGCCCATGTCTTATCTTGCCACAAGCCATACGCCTCCAAAAAACGCAAGCTGGCGTACGCAACGATCAGTAGCAAAAACATGGGCCAGTTTTTACTGGCCTGCTGGGCAATGCGCACCGCACTTTCGATCTGCGGCGCTAGCAGCTGACCGAAGCTTTGCTGCCAAGCGTCATTTGCATGGCTTAGCCAGTACTCAAGGCTTGCATGCCATGACCATAACGCCCCAGCGCCAAGAATAGCCCCCGTCCCTTTGACCACCTCATAGATGGCCACTGCTTTGATAGATTCACTGGCGGTGCTCGCCGACTTGTGTGATCGGTGGGGCGCATGAGAAGAGCCATCCTCGCCAGATGGCGGCAAACGATCATCTGATCGAGGCAGATTAGCCAAAGAAAGTCTCCACGACGCGGCCTTGCAACTGCTGGTTAAAGAATGGCGTGTTTTTGCCGTTTGAGAGCATAGACTCTTTGGTGACTTGCCATTTTAGTGTAGGATCGACCAATACCGCGCCACCGATGTGCTCATATTGCTCACTGATGCCTGCGATTTTAGCAGGATTGAGACAGATTTTATCTACCAGTTGCTCGAGCGTTAAGACCTCGTCGTGTACCAGCTGACAAGCCAGCGCCATAAAGGTATCAAAGTTTGAGATACCAGGGGTGCTCTCAGCAAACGGGGCTTTTTTGGCGGTGCTATTGAGTGGCTCATGGTGGCTACAGATGGCATCGATGGTCCCGTCTTTTAGGCCACGGCGGATGGCTTGCTGATCGGTATTACTACGCAGCGGCGGCAGCACATACGCTTGGGCGTTAAAACCTTCCAAATTATCATCGGTCAAATAAAGCTGATGCATGGCCACATCACACGTGACAGGCAAGCCCTTATCTTTTGCCCAGCGCATCAGCTCAATCGAAGACTTGCAAGACAGCTGACTAAAGTGAGCGGCAATGCCTGTTTCTTCCACCATCAGCAGCTGCGTAGACAAAGCGACTGTCTCAGCGATCCACGGGATACCTTGTAAGCCATGATAAGATGCAATATAGCCCTCATGCGCCACCCCTTCTCCCGCCAGACTTGGCTCATTGGGATAAAAGAATACCTTCATACCAAACGTGGCCGCGTACTCAAGCGTACGTAGCAGCACCAGATCATTGCTAAAAGGTCTGCGCGCATTAGAAACCGCGATGCACCCGCCTTTTTTTAGGCCAGCGATGTTAGAGGGGCGCTCACCTTCTAGACCTGCTGTCAATGCGCCTAAAATATGCAAATGAATGCCACCATCGCTCAGCGCACGCTCACGTAGGCCTTTTAATAATGAGCCGTTTTCTAAAATGGGGGTGGTGTCAGGCGGAATGACCACATGCAAAAACCCATTGCCACGCGCCGCCGACCCTTCTGACTGTAAGGTGCCATGCTGCTGCTGACCTGGCTCGCGCAAACGCGCGCACAGATCGACCAATGGTGGGAGCAGCCACATCTCGCGCTCCGCCTCTAAGCTTGCGAGCTTGTCATAGACAGTGCTTGGTAATGATTGTTTGATGGCGGCCGGCAGGTGGTCAAATATCGGCGCATCTGTATTGAGTGTAGTAGACATGAGCGTTATTACCGTATCGATAAAATGAAAATAAAAAAGAGTAAAATAATCGTTTGGGCTTTATAGGCGAGACGCCTGATGGGCGCGCTGACCTTCCATGGCCAATGCCAACACCGCCATACGAATCGCAATACCATTATTCACCTGCTTTAAGATGACCGACTGAGCGCCATCAGCCACGCTTGAGGCAATCTCTACCCCGCGGTTCATCGGCCCTGGGTGCATGACGAGGGCATCAGGCTTGGCCAATGCCACCCGCTCTGGGGTGATGCCATAATGTTTGTAATACTCGCTAGATGATGCCAGTAGCGGCGAGCCAATACGCTCATTTTGAATTCTCAAGCCCATGATGACATCACAATCGCTGACGCACGCATTCATGTCTTCATAGACCTTGACACCATACCGTTCAATACCTTTTGGCAGTAAGGTACGCGGTGCGCAGACACGAATGTCTTTTACGCCTAAGGTCTGCAGCGCACTGATGTCCGAGCGAGCTACCCGAGAGTGTTTGATATCACCAATAATGGCTACTGATAGCGCCTCAAACGGCCGCGGTGCTTCGCGGTGAATCGTCAGCATATCGAGCATACCTTGAGTCGGATGCGCATGCCAGCCATCCCCACCATTGATGATAGCAATATCAGGCGTCACCTCTGTCGCCATAAAGTGCGCTGCACCCGAGGCCGAATGACGCACCACAAAGATATCTGCCGTCATGGCTTGCAGATTCCACAAGGTATCGCGTAGGCTCTCGCCTTTTTTGGTACTAGAGCGTTCGATATCGATATTGAGCACATTGGCACCAAGACGTTTTTCGGCCACTTCAAAGGTCGTACGGGTACGCGTCGATGGTTCAAAAAATAAGTTCATCACCGTATAGCCGTCAAGCTCAGGACGGTTAATCAGTTGCCCATTTTCATCAAAAAAAGTCTCTGCTTTGGCGATGATTGCTTGCAGCTGAGCCTTATTGAGTCCCTCTACGCCCAAAAAGTGACGAATACGATTGTCTGCATTGAGCTGCGGACGACTCAATGAGCTATTGAGCCTTTGATGAATGGTATTGGGGTCAAACTTGGCATAATCAGTGGGTGAGACCGACTGCGTTAAGGGACTATCGATAGAGTTTGGCATAAGGACACGTCTTTATTGTGAGTTGATATGAGGCTGTATGAGGGACTGTATAAGATACGACCATAATACACAGCCCGTCAGTCTTTATTGGCTTTTATTCGATCATTTGGTGCTGGCATGGGCAGACACGGGGACTTTTTAGCGCTTATTTGCTACAATTTACCTTAATGACACAAGCGTCTTATCGGTGAGATATCTTGTCGCCTTCAGGACGCCGCCGAGTCAAACCATAAATCATTAACAATGCACATAGTGTAGCTGATTTTGTGGTCAGGACAAAGACGCGCTATCAGCTATTTCAAAATTTGCTTAGCCGTTGAGCGATGGCCACGACATCTTTTTATCATGATCCGTTTTTTTTATCTCTTCATATAACTTATCAGGAAGCCTTATGAGCACCTTAGCAAATTATCTAGACGCGCATGCTAAAGACCCTGCGCTTAGCAACGTAATCACCACCGTGACGGAGGTGGGCAAGACCATCTCTGGGCTGCTCAAAAAAGGCGCGCTCGCCGATATCTTGGGCGAAGCGGGCAATCAAAACGTCCAAGGCGAAGAGCAAAAAAAGCTAGACGTGCTGGCCAATGACTTACTGCTGGACGCCTTAGCAAAAAACACTCACTGCGCAGGCGTCGCCTCAGAAGAATTAGATGATGCCACCCCTGCCAATGCAGATGGTAGCCTATTGGTGTTGTTTGACCCGCTCGACGGCTCATCAAACATCGACATCAACATGGCGGTTGGCACCATTTTTTCTATCTTACCGTATGAGCGTCAAGGGCAGAAAAGCGAAAACAGTGACTTTTTGCAAGCGGGCAATAAGCAGCTGGCAGCCGGTTACTTGCTATATGGCACCTCTACGGTGCTGGCACTGACCATCGCTGATAATGTGGTTATGTTTAGCCTAGACCCAGACAGTGGCGACTATATTCTTATCAATGACCATGTGCAAATCGCCGCCGATACCAGCGAATATGCTATTAATGCTTCCAATTATCGCTACTGGCTGGCGCCGATGCAGCAATATATCGATGAGCTTATCGCGGGCAAGACGGGCGTTCGCGGCCGTGATTTTAATACGCGCTGGGTCGCTGCAATGGTCGGCGATGTTCATCGCATTTTATGCCGCGGTGGTCTCTTTACTTATCCGTTCGACACCAAATACCCTAACAAGGCAGGTAAGCTGCGTTTGATGTATGAAGCCAATCCGATGAGTTTGCTGATTGAGCGGGCAGGCGGCGCGGCGACAGATGCCATCAACCGTATTTTGGATATCGAGCCGACTGACATTCACCAGCGTGTGCCGGTGGTATTAGGCAGCAAAAACGAAGTCAACTATGTCAAAGACTTGCACGTACAGCACGCTCACTCATAAGCTTGACCCATCGGTTTATCACAATCAGGATAACGCTTGTTTTGTTTAATCGCACCTTATCCTGATTGCTCCACTTATATTTTTCTCTAAGCGATCTATTATGGTAGCAAACCCCACCGAGCTGATTACCTCAGATAAGAATAATACCGTCAAGCTGGTCAAAGGCTTGTTGACGCAAGCCCGCCAGCGCAAAAAACACAGCCAGACCGTGCTCGAAGGCGTACATCTAATTGATGCTGCATTGCGTAGTGATTATCCGTTTGCCCAAATCCTGCTGGCTGAATCAGCGCATACGCATCCTGAGGTTGGGCAACTATTGACGCGCCTACCAAGTCATACGCCGATCATAACGCTATCAGACTCGCTGTACGAGAGTATTCGTAGTCTCGGTACGGGTATCGACATCATGGCGCTGATTACCATACCCACGCCCAGCTTACCGATGCTTGCAGAGGATTGTTTGATCCTCAATGACGTACAAGACAGTGGCAATGTGGGCACCTTGCTACGCACCGCAGCAGCGGTTGGTATCTCTCATGTTTTATGTACCAGCGCGACGGCGCAGGCTTGGTCGCCTAAGACCTTGCGAGCAGGTATGGGCGCACAGTTTGCCCTACATATCTATGAAGGCTTGAGTATTCAAGACATTTTAGATCATGTGCAAGCGCCGTTATTTGCCACCAGCTCCCACACTGATACGCTTATTTATCAGCACGATTTGACCCAGCCTATCGCTTGGATTATGGGTCATGAGGGTCAAGGGGTGTGTGCCGAGCTGATGCAATGCGCCACGCCCATTGCTCTACCACAGCCCAATGGTCAAGAGAGCTTAAATGTGGCTATCGCAGGGTCGCTGTGTCTATACGAGACGTTACGGCAAAGACAGTATAACTAAACCTCCTTAAACTTCACGCTAGAAACTTCACACTAGCTGACGTAAGGGTTTGCTCGTAGCCATTTAGTGGCTAAAAACTTCGTGCCTTTATTTACTGGCATGCCTGCGTGTAAGCTTAAAGGTTCGATACTGCCATCAAACTTGGTGTTAGCAAAATATAATGCCATACCCTTTTTGGGTCTGACTTCTAGATTTATCTTTGGAAAGTTAGTACCGCCGCCCGCCTCGACATCCGATAGATACATCAGCAAAGTACCGACGCGTTGACCACCTTTACCGATGTTTTTTTGATAATTTGCGTTTTTAGGATCAAAAAAATCATAATGTGGGCGATATTCTTGGCCCTTACCATATTTTAAAACCTGTAACCCTTCTCCATGAACCACTGGCCAATGTAATAGGGCTGCTATCCTATTTTCTATTGTCGTTATCAAAGGCGTAGCACCGCGCTGGAAGCCGTGGCTTTTACTAGTTCTAGCATCGTGCTCTGCAAAAGTACCATCGACAGGGCTCACAACTCGAGAGTCTCGCATATTCCCTTCAGCACTGCTTATCAGTTGATCACACTCTTTATGACTTAAGAAGCCTTCGATGACGGCGACAAAGGGAGGGTAAAAAGTCGATGCCAGTCTCACCGTCTTATCCGGCAGCACTATCGAGTTATGGCTCATATCCATATAAGGAATATTGATCGTACCTGATTACTGCGACATTAGCTCATAGGCTGCGCCATAAAAACCTCTCTCAAAAAGCGTATTAATGATTTTATGATAAGCGACGCCGCGATTTATATTGTTTGCGATCCACTGCTGCCAAGTCGGTTCTAACTGTAAAATTGCATTCATACTGATTCTCTACCTTCTCGTCCGTGACAATTATCTCAATAGCATTGTAGAGTCATATAGTAGACTAAACATAGCTTCTATCCAATAACCCCACCCTAACTAACACTACTTCAAACTACTATAAAGCGGATTTTTATAAAATTTGAGGTCGACTCAATATATAATCTTAGTCTAATAATCATTCCAATAGTCAGCTCAATAAAAAGCCCCGCTATATGATAGCAGGGCTTATATAATACAAATTAAGTTTCTTAGTAGTCAAAAGCGTTGATCTTTATACTTTACTAGTCAATTCAGGTAAAGCTTCGAATAGATCTGCTTCTAAGAAGTAATCGGCAACGCTAGCGATTGGCGCTTCTGGGTCATTGTTGATCGCCACAATGACTTTAGAGTCTTTCATACCGGCCAAATGCTGAATTGCACCTGAGATACCAGCTGCGATATATAGCTGCGGCGCAACGATCTTACCGGTTTGACCGACCTGCATATCGTTTGGTACATAGCCTGCATCCACAGCGGCACGTGATGCGCCAACCGCAGCGCCTAGCTTGTCAGCTAATGGCTCGATGTATTTGGTGAAGTTCTCACCGTTTGCCAATGCACGGCCACCAGAGACAACGATACTCGCTGACGTCAGCTCAGGACGGTCAGATTGCGCCATCTCTTCATTGACAAAGCTTGCTTTGCCCGTCTCTTGCACACTGTCAATAGTCTCAACCGTCGCCGAGCCGCCTTCAGCAGCTACTGGATCGAACGCTGTGGTACGAACCGTAACGACCACTTTATCTTCTGACGTCTTCACGGTAGCGGTCGCGTTACCAGCATAGATAGGACGCTCAAAGGTTTGCGCATCTACGACTGCTGAGATTTCAGAGATCATGCTCACATCTAGCAATGCGGCCACACGTGGCATAAAGTTTTTGCCAGTGGTGGTCGCTGCAGCAACGATATGGCTATAATCGCCGGCCACATCAGCAACCAATAGAGCCACATTACCCGCTAATTGGTGCTCATATGCTGCGTTGTCTGCCAGTAATACTTTGGTCACGCCTTCAGCTTTTGCTGCTTCATCAGCGACCGCTTGCGCGCCGCTACCTGTGACCAATACATGAACGTCATCGCCCATTTGTTTTGCTGCTGCGATGGTGTTCAAAGTTGCCTTTTTTAGACTGGCATTGTCATGTTCTGCATATACCAAAATTGCCATTGTTTTAATCCTTTATTTGTTCGTATCATCGATTCATGAAGGGGTTTGTGTACAACGTGATCTATATGGCCCTATGACTTGTCTTTATAGACGTAGCCTTGTACACAATGTGCCGCCGCGAAGTATCCAATCATTGAGACATTAGATTACTTTTGCTTCATTTTTTAGCTTATCGACCAACTCATCAACAGAGCCCACTGTGATACCAGCTTTGCGTTCAGCAGGTGGTACGACTTTGATAATCTCTTGCTTAGATGCCATATCTACACCAAAATCAGCTGGCGTCTTTTTTTTCTTCGCTTTCATGATGTTTGGCAATTTGGCATAACGTGGCTCATTCAAACGCAAGTCAGTGGTGATGACTGCTGGCAAATCAAGCGCAACCGTCTGCAAGCCGCCATCGATTTCGCGAGTGACGTTTACTTTATCGCCTTCGACTTTTACTTCTGATGCAAAGGTGCCCTGACCGATACCCATCAATGCCGCGAGCATCTGACCTGTTTGGTTGTTGTCATCATCGATCGCTTGTTTACCCAAAAGAATGATATCGGTGCTTTCGCTTTCGGCGATATTTTTTAGGATTTTAGCGACTTGTAGAGGGTATGGCTTGTCGTCAGTCAATACTAAAACACCACGATCTGCACCCAGTGCCAAGGCCGCACGAATCTGCTCTTGTGACTCTTTAGGACCAATAGAGGCAACAATAATCTCGTCAATGACGCCAGCTTCTTTTAGACGAACTGCTTCTTCTACTGCAATCTCGTCAAAAGGGTTGATTGACATCTTAGTGTTTGACAAATCAACGCCAGAGTTATCAGCTTTTACACGAACTTTTACGTTGTAATCAATGACACGCTTGACCGCTACTAATGCTTTCATACGTTCCTCGTTTATTAATGTTATGAATTAAAAAATTGCCAGTTAAGAACCAAAGGTTCATGGTTATTCAAACTGTCGTTCAAAATACTACTCAAGGTTTATACTGCGTCAATAGATAGTAGTTAATTAAGAGAGATGAAACAATACCAAAACGCATATTTGTCGCATATTTCTTATTAATAAAATCCACTAAGGCTAAGCCCGCCGCTATTATCAGACCTACGTATCTTGCGTGAGCACAGGCCTAAGGTCAAGACAACGCCGTGAATAATGCGTCATAAATTTGTCACCATTCTATAATAAATAGTTTATAAACGCACAATTTCCCCCTGATGTCCTCTTCCTTCTTTTGACCTCAAGCTTTATTCTTCACTCTGTTATAGCATTGCTAGCATACAGCTTGCTTAAGGCTTTGTTATGACTTCTTACCCTACCAGTGTTTGGCGCGCCATTGCTCATCAAAGCAGCCTGAGCTTAGCTTGACTCATGGTGGCTCGGTCTCATCAACAGCTCGCTGTCACGTATGTCATCAAACAACGCCCAGTCAGGCGGGACATCATTGTTTTTGATGACGCTCATGTCTCCTGTCGTCTCCATAATCACCGCAAACACTTCTGTCTTGGACTTTAGGCCATTTTTGCGCAGCACTTCTTGTACATCACTGGTGCTTAAATTTGCCTCGGCCAAATTGTCTGCAAAATACTCGCCGTGAGCCATCAGTATAATGGCTTTATTGTCAATCAACGATTTGAGTGGTTTGACCTTGCGCCTGATCATAGAAATCAGCCCTTGCATGACAAATAACACCGCCACAGCAAATAGACCCTGCATCAGTGATGGCGAATCAGACAACACCGTAGAGGCTAAAACACTACCGATAGCAACCGTCATGGCAAAGTCGTGGCTAGATAGTTTTGAAAAACTGCGCAGCCCCATCAAGCGAGTAAAGAGCATCAAGCCCACATAAAACCCCGCAGCAGATAAAGATATGCCCACCAGCTGCTGCCAATCGATCGAAAACCATGTCTGCCACTTCATAAATCAACCTTATATCGCTATTCTCAATCAATCCTATATCGCAAATAACCGAAAAACAAACCCCACAAAAAAAGCAACCTGATAAGAGGTTGCTTTTTTTTAAAGTCTAAACAGTATTTTTATTGTTTTTATAAACAAAAAGTTTATGCATATCGTCACTCTCACTGTCATCGAGCGTACTGAACATCAGTGTGCCCAAACAGCAAAGAGGTTATAGTGCTTCGATTTGCTCAGCTTGTGGACCTTTTTTGCCCTCACCTAAGATGAACGACACTTTTTGGCCTTCGGCTAGAGTTTTGAAACCGCTACCTTGGATAGCGCTGTAGTGAGCGAATACGTCTTGTCCGCCGTTGTCTTGAGCGATAAAACCAAAACCTTTAGCTTCATTAAACCACTTTACAGTGCCTTCAACTTTATCTGACATAAATTTTCCTAACTCTTTAACTGTTGGCGAGACTGGTGTCGTCACCGATTAATTGATATATACCCAAATAACTTTTGTTGCAGCGGACTGGAAAAAAACCACCAAGCCCCTGTTAAATAAAGCAAAGTTATTGCTTTAAATCCTCTGAGTACAAGCCGATTATAACAGCTTTTCCTAACGGCAACAGCTTAAATTGATGATTTTTGTAAATAGTTATGAGGAACAAAAACCAATGATCATTGGCAGTACTGATACAACATAATCATTTGATAACAAAGGAATTATCAATAATAACATCAACTACTTTCGTTACGATTGACGTTACTTTTACTTGGCCATCCTTTTATTCTTCTAATCATCTTTCTAACGAGATAACTAAATAACCCCCTAACCCTGCGATATCGGGAGCCATGGCGCACTTAGTACCAATAGACAAAGCGCAAAAAATATCAATGAAAACGACTGGCTATAAGCGATGTAGTTGGCCGGAACCACCAGATCCTGCGGTGAGTCTGGAATGCCCTTACGTTTGAGCAGGCGTGTGCCATAGACCCAGCCAAAGATAGTATAGATACCATAGGCCGCTGGGACGGTAATGGCTAGTGGCGTTAGGTCGATGACATAGAGCATGACGACAGAGACAAAAAACCACGATGTATCCAATAATGAGCTGATCTGAAAAAACTTTGATTTAGGCAGTTTGCCGTCTGTTTTTTTGAGCATCTCCCCTTCTATCCAAATCAAGACTGCTACCACAGCGCTCAGAGTAATGTAAACGAATTGCGGCGTTAGCCAGTCAGGATAAGATATTTGCACAACAGACAACCTGTATTCTAGAAAAAAGAAGCACTTTGCGACAATAAGACAAAGATAAAAAAACAAAATACTGATGGCGGCAACCATCAATAAAAAATGCGCGGCAGCTAACTGCTATACGCACCGATTATCATCACTATTAGCCACCATAATTAAGACCGTAATGCCTGCCTATATTGGGCAGCGTTTTTTGTTTTTCAACCCATATCATTTATTCTTAGCCCATACCCACCTACAAAAAACCCACGCTATCTATTGATAACATGGGTTTGTCTCACGCAGCCAGTCTAAAGATAGCGCATATGGCTACTTATAAGCGTAGGCTTAGTGCTTTGGTTTAGTTTTTGTCTTTATCGATGATCTTGTTGCCACCGATCCATGGCATCATAGCGCGCAATTTGGCACCAGTGATTTCGATCTGATGCTCAGCGTTGTTACGACGACGGGCAGTCATTGATGGGTAGTTGGTCGCGCCTTCCGAGATAAACATCTTCGCGTACTCACCAGACTGGATACGTTTTAGGGCATTGCGCATCGCTTCACGTGATTGCTCGTTGATAACCTCTGTACCAGTGACGTATTCGCCGTATTCAGCGTTGTTACTGATTGAGTAGTTCATGTCAGCGATACCGCCTTCATACATGAGGTCGACGATAAGCTTTAGCTCATGTAAGCACTCAAAATAGGCCATTTCTGGCGCGTAACCTGCTTCTGTTAGCGTCTCAAAGCCCATTTTGACCAGCTCTACTGCGCCGCCACAAAGCACTGCTTGCTCACCGAATAGATCGGTTTCTGTCTCATCTTTAAACGTCGTTTCGATGATACCCGAGCGGCCACCGCCCACGCCTGCTGCATAAGATAGCGCCAACTGCTTGGCTTGACCAGATGCGTCTTGGTAAACTGCGACAAGATCAGGGATACCGCCGCCTTTGGTGAACTCAGAACGTACTGTGTGACCTGGCGCTTTTGGTGCGACCATGATGACATCAAGATCACCGCGCGGCACTACTTGGTTGTAATGAATGGCAAAACCGTGCGCGAAAGCTAAGGTAGCGCCCTCTTTGATGTTGGGTTCGATTACTTCATTATAAAGCTCTTTTTGGAACTCATCAGGCGTCAAAATCATGACAACGTCGGCCGCTTTTACCGCTTCTTCGACTTCAGCGACTTTGAGACCAGCATTTTCAGCTTTTTTCCATGAGCCCGAGTTGGCACGTAGGCCCACGGTGACATCGACGTCTGAGTCTTGTAGGTTCAGCGCGTGGGCGTGACCTTGTGAGCCGTAGCCAATGATGGCCACTTTTTTGCCTTGGATAATCGATAGATCACAATCTTTATCATAATAAACGTTCATAAATAGAGTCCTTTTCCTCAATCATGGCGTGCCATGGATAGTAAGCGCTCCTACTTCAACCATTCTCATAGAGTGTGGGCTAAGATGAGCGCGCTGTTGATAATAAACTACATTGTTCACAGTATTAGTCACTACTGCCGACTAAAGACTTAGGGTTTTTTCTCCACGTGCGATACCGATGACGCCTGAGCGAACCACTTCCATAATACGCTCGCGGCCAATCACATCGATAAAGCCGTCGAGCTTGGCTTTATCACCGACGATTTGGATAGTATATAGATTGGATGTCACATCCACGATTTGTGCGCGGAAGATATCAGCACTGCGCTTAATTTCCTCGCGTACGCTGCCAGTCGCGCGCACTTTGATCAGCATCAGCTCACGCTCGACATGGACATTATCCGTCAGATTCAGTACCTTAACCACTTCGATTAATTTATGCAATTGTTTCGTGATTTGCTCGATTCGCTCAGGTGAGGTAATGGTCGTCACGGTCAGACGCGAGATACTTGGGTCATCAGTGGGCGCGACGTTTAGCGTCTCGATGTTATAGCCACGCTGGGAAAACAAGCCGACCAACCGCGACAACGAACCCGCTTCGTTTTCCATCAATACCGAAATCAGATGTTGTTGTTGCATTAGGTGCGCTCCCCTTTTGTTAACCACATATCACGCATGGATTGACCCGCGATTTGCATTGGATATACATGCTCATGACGATCGACATAAACATCGATAAATACCAGTCTATCTTTGATTGCCATGGCTTCGGCCAGCTGAGCCTCCATCGTCGCAGGATCGGTGATTTTGATACCGACGTGACCATAGCTCTCTGCCAACTTCACAAAATCTGGTAGTGAATTCATATAAGACTGTGCGTGACGGCCTTCATACAACATGTCTTGCCACTGCTTAACCATACCCAGCTGAGCATTGTTTAGGTTTAATATTTTGACAGGTAGATTGTATTGCAAGCAAGTCGATAGCTCTTGGATATTCATCTGAATAGAGCCTTCACCAGTGATGCACACCACATCGCGCTCAGGCCTTGCAAGCTTGGCCGCCATTGCATAAGGCAGTCCTACACCCATGGTGCCAAGACCACCTGAGTTTAGCCATTGACGCGGCTCATCATAGGTGTAATACAAAGCGGCAAACATCTGATGCTGACCGACGTCACTGGTGATAATGGCTTTGCCATCTGTCACTTTACACAGAGCTTGGACGACGCTTTGCGGCTTGATACCTTCATCGGTACTGGTATCGTAGCGCAAGCCATGACGCGTACGCCACTCGTTGATTTGCGACCACCAATCTTGCAAGGCGTGCTGCTCAAGCTCTTTGTCATCACCGATGATACCTAGCATATCTGTCAAGACCGCCTTGACATCCCCGACGATTGGAATATGGGCATTGATCGTCTTAGAAATGGAAGCCGGATCGATATCGATATGGATAATCGTCGCATTTGGACAGAATTTTTTGACGTTATTGGTCACGCGGTCATCGAAGCGTGCGCCAATTGCTAAGATGACATCCGCGTGATGCATGGTCATGTTGGCCTCATAAGTGCCATGCATACCTAGCATACCTAAGAACTGACGATCGGAGCCTGGGAAGGTGCCAAGCCCCATCAAGGTATTGGTCACAGGTAAGTTTAAACGATGAGCAAGATCGGTTAGCTCTGCGTGGGCCTTACTCCAAATCACGCCGCCGCCAGCATAGACAACAGGGCGCTGCGCTGATAATAGGGTCTCAACCGCTTTTTTGATTTGACCGCTATGGCCTTTTTGTGATGGCTGATACGAGCGCAAGAATACCTCAGCAGGATACTCGTAAGCGTACTTTTCACTAGGAGCCGTCATGTCTTTTGGCACATCGATAACCACAGGACCTGGGCGTCCAGACTGGGCGATATAAAAGGCTTTTTTGACGATCATCGGAATTTCGCTGGCATGGCGCACCTGAAAGCTGTGCTTGACGATAGGGCGTGATACCCCAACCATATCTGTTTCTTGGAAAGCGTCTTCACCAATCAAGCTGCTTGGCACCTGACCTGAAATCACCACCATCGGAACTGAATCCATAAAGGCGGTTGCGATGGCCGTTACCGTGTTGGTCGCACCAGGGCCTGAGGTGGCGAGCACCACCCCTGTCTTGCCTGTCACGCGTGAATAGGCATCTGCCATATGACCTGCGGCCTGCTCATGACGTACCAAAATATGCTCAATGGCGTCTTGTTGAAACAAAGCATCATAAATATGAAGTACCGCGCCACCTGGGTAACCAAAAATATAGTCAACCCCTTCATCGGTCAGCGATTGCACCAACATCTCAGCACCAGATAGCATCACTGGCTGCGCACTACCCTCTGCAAGACGTTGCTGTTTTTCTTCGAAGTTTTTTGCGGCATTACCCGTCTGGGTATGTCCGGTCATATTCGGACTTTGCGTGGTTTGCGTCACTGTCATCACCTTTTTTTGCGGCGAGAATTTGCGGTGTTTTATAATAAAAACCATTACCGACTGGTGTGATTTTTAGCACCATAAAACAAGCGCCAACTCTTATCCATATCAAGAATGTGTGCCTACCATACGTAAGTCATACTGTTTGGACACAGCATCAGACTCAAATACAGCAAGGTATTGAGGTCAGTTTGTGACAGGAAGTTATCGATGTACGATGACAAGATGCGAGCGCATCTATAAAAGAATCTTATTATTGAGGGGGATTACCAAGCAGCTGTTCTCAAAACCTTTGTTTTAAAAACCGTTGTTTTCAAAACTTAGCATCTGTCAGACTAACGGATGCAAAGGCGTTGACACAATATACATAAATCATCATAAACAAATCAGATAGCACTCATGATTAGTGGCGGATAACAAGGTCGTTAAGTCCTATAACCGACTATTGATTTCGTATTATCATTACATATCAAGCCGTTTTTGAGACAAACGTAAGCATGACACTTAGTAGGGTTCAAATAACAAGTTTATCTTAGTCATTGTAGACAGATAAGTCCGGAGACAATGTATTTTGTGATTTGTGGTGGTCTTCCTGACCACCCTTACAACACACATCATCACAAAGAAAACAAAACCGTGCAAGCTACCGATAAGTAACCTGTGGTCCTTGTCCTCAAGTGCCACGGCAATATCATAAAAGCCGCTCACTGACCAATCAACTATCCTTATATTCGATGGTTTATCAGCTATTGTCAAGAAAAACTTATATCCCCTATCCCTAACTATTGGTTATTAAATAATATACATTGATAAGAATTATTTGATAGAATCAAACTTCGGTACATTTTTAGTACCATCCAAATACTAAAGTGTTATATTTATACCAATATTTTTATTTTGCCGCTTAAGAGGAACTCTGCTATGGCATATGCGTTTTCACAATATACTGCTACCAAACTCCTTGTCAGTGCGAGTATGGCAGGTATGCTAATGCTGTCGATGAGCGCCAGTCATGCTATCCAAGTGTATAAGTCTATCGGCGCGCATGGTGAGGTAAAATATAGCCAACATGCACCGCAAAATGGCAAAAATGTCGAGTTGATTGAGTTTCGCAGCGATGGACGGCAAAACAACGCAGGAGAAATGGCGGGAAAAACAGATGCCAGTCAAAGTAGCAATGCTCAGACCGCCGAGCAACAACGCGTGGCACAGCTAGAGGCTCGCATCAAAGAGCAAGAGGCACAAGCCAATGCACAGCGTTGTCAGTCACTACGTAATAACTTAACCAACCTCAATGTCGGTGGCCGTATCTATGAAATGGATGCCAATGGCAAACGTCAATATTTGGATGGCCGAGAGATTGAGCTAAAACGTGAACGTGTGCAGCAAGCAATCGATCAATATTGTGGTAACTCTGCAGCCTTGTAAGCTGACGCTCTGGGCATTGCGGTTCGCCGCTTATGCCAGTGGATTGGGGCGTGCCTTCATCTCTCTCCCATTTAGATGACTATCTACTCAATTGAGGACACGCCCTACCTATAGCGTTATCGGTCTTACTGTTGGTCTTACTACCAGCTGTCATCACTGACGGTAAGTTCCTGCATGACATGACGAATGGCCGCCGGCATATCTTGCGCCTGTAGCCCTCGTTGACCAATCAATAACGCCGTTTTATCGGTTTGGTTGATCAACATATCGCCTGCCATACCGTGTAGAAGCACTGCTTGCTGTAGACCGCGCGACTCTCTTATCAAGTCCTTTTGCGCCAGCAGTCCAGCAATCAGACCAGATAGGACATCGCCCATACCTGCTGTCGCCATGCCTGCATTGCCTGTCGCACAGACATAAATCTGTGCCTGCTGCTCTCTTTGCTCTAGCACCAATGACCCTGCCCCCTTTAATACCCAATCACCACCATAATCTGTCGCACACTGTCTAATAGCAGCCAATCTGTCGCTCTCTACTTGATTGACTTCCATACCTAATAGCTTTGCCGCTTCACCACTGTGCGGTGTCAGGCAGACTGAGTGATGGGCGCTATGCTGTTGCAAGGCGGCGATAAGCGGGTGATGCTCCTTATGCAAATCCGCCAGATGATACAGGCCATCAGCGTCGATAACGATTGGTTTTTTTTCTGTAATGGCAGCTTTTAGATAGCAGACAAATAATTTTTTGGCCTTATCATCACGTCCTAAGCCCATACCGATAGCGATGACGCTGGCTCCCTTAAGCAATCGCCTTACCCCATCAGCATCATGTAGGTTTATCGTCATGGCATCAGGCAGTGAGGTCAGCAAGGCTGCATGAAAAGCTTCATGACATGCCACAGTGATCTTACCTGCTCCCGTTGCCATGGCACTAGAAGCTGATAGTATCGCCGCACCGCCCATCCCTTGCGAGCCATCCACACGGTTGCCACCGATGATGAGCACATGGCCATAGCTGCCTTTATAGCTGTTTTGCTGGCGAGGGGTTAGAGCGTACGCACTTGTGACCAGCTCTGCCACCGGTTTAAGAGCGTTATCCTCCAGCGCATAAGGTACCAGCGCGATGTCGACGACTTGGCCACTATAATCCATACCGTCTTTGGTATGCAGACCAAACTTACGCGCCACCAAGCACAGAGTCATATCTGCCTGTATCGCGGCACCAGCAAACACCTCACCTGTCGCCGCGACCAAACCACTAGGAATGTCCACCGCAATCACAAATGGCTTATAGCATTTGGCCAATTGGTTAAGTCGATAAATAGCGCTTTGGTAGATGCCTGCTGGTGCACGGTCCAACCCAATGCCAAAGATTGCATCGATATAGACATCAGCATCCGCTGCATAACCACTCGCTTGCCATGTACTCGCATCAGCATCGATATCAGGGCTAGCGTCCCACTCAACGCACATCTCTTCAAAGCGCTGATAACGACACCCCTTTGCCAATGCTATTTGTTTTGCTCTTTCGGCATCAGAGATAGATGTCGCACTATTTATATCAGTATCCTGTATTTTAGAGCTATCTGTCTCAAGATCTTCTTTACCAAAACCAACTGTCACGACCTGTACCTGCCAGCCCATGCGCTGTAGATAATGCGCAAGGAGCCAGCCATCACCGCCATTATTGCCCTTGCCTACCCAAATACTTGCCCGCTGCTGATACCTATGACGACGGGCAGGTGTACCGTTAATAGAGGCCGTCGCGCATTTTTGTTCATGTGCCTTTTGTATATACTGCGCCATCTGCCACGCTGCTTGCTGCATAAGCCCAAAGCTATCATGCCCTTGTGCAAACCAAGCCTGCTCCATGGCATATACCTGCTCACTGTTATACAGTGCCGTGGTCTCATTGGGCATTATTGACGCTAATGCTGCTAAATGACAATCCGGTTTCATATTTGCTCCTTTATTCATTTTTATGCTTGCACTCCATACTCACTGCCTTATCATAGCGATACTTCTTTGATTTTTATTATTCTTTATGTCTACTCTCTCAAAACCGGACTTACCCGACACCTCTAACGGCCAGACAGCGGCTGCGACGCCTGCTCACCTATCGCAGGTACTCAACAAAAAAATCGACGTCAAAAGTGACTCACCATTCACAAGTGCCGAGGATGTCAAGCGGTGGATTAAGTCTCAAGCACAGACGTTGGGGTTTGGGGACTGTGGTTTTCTCTCCGTGCATCATCCGTTATTTGCTCAGCAGATGACGCAGCTACAGCAGTGGCTGGCAAAAGGCTATGAAGGACAGCTGCAGTTTATGCACAACAATCACCATTTGCGCGCTCACCCCGATCAACTGGTAGAAGGTGCCAAAACCATCATCAGTGTGCGCATGGATTATTTAACGCAGACGCCTACGCCGCGGACGGTCGCTGATAACGATTTTCCCAATCAAGGTATCATAGCGCGTTATGCACGAGGGCGTGACTATCATAAAACCATGCGCAGTCGTTTAAAGCAATTGGCATTACAAATCGAAGCCATGCTTCCTGAGTGGCAACACCTGGATATCGGCTCGGCGCAAGAGTTTGTTTTTCGGCCATTTAGTGACTCAGCCCCCATCTTTGAGCGGCCAATCGCAGATGCTGCTGGTCTTGGCTGGACAGGCAAACATACTTTGCTGCTCAACAAACAAGCAGGCTCTTTTTTTGTACTAGGAGAGCTGTTCATCAGTCTCGAGCTACCAGACGACGCTCCTGTCAAGTCGCATTGCGGCAGCTGTAGCGCTTGTATTGATGTCTGCCCCACTCAGGCCATTGTCGCGCCTTATGAGCTAAACGCCTCTGCTTGTATCTCTTATTTGACCATCGAACATGATGGTATCATCGATGAAAAATATCGCCGCGCCATTGGCAATCGCGTCTTTGGCTGTGATGATTGCCAGCTCATCTGTCCGTGGAACCGTTATGCCAATATCACAACTGTCGAAGACTTTGCACCGCGGCACAGTCTTGACAACAGCAGTTTGCTTGAGCTGTGGCAATGGCAAGAAGCGGATTTTATGCAAAAAACCCAAGGTAGCCCGCTTAGACGCACAGGCTACGTTAATTTTTTACGCAATATCGCGATTGCACTTGGCAATGCCAACGGCAGTCAAGAGGTCATTACCCAGTTGCAGGCTAAGCTGCAGACCCATAACGCCATGCTAGACGAGCATATACATTGGGCAATCGCTGAACAACAACAAAAGCTCAGCGGTACTGATGCTTAATATTCTATCTCATCATAGCTGCTTATGGTTAGTCACTTCTTATGGCGAGTCGCTGCTTAGTCAGGTAACGTTAGCCAGTGATGTCAACAATCTCTCACCCAATAAAAAGCGCCTCTTATATAAGAGACGCTTTTTTGCCAATGAGCAATCTTTTTAATACAGTAATCTCAGGCTTATCTGCCTATTGTATTAAGCTATCACATTAATACATTAAGGTTTTGGAATACGTAAGACTTGGCCTGGGTAAATTTTGTCTGGGTCAGATAACATGGGCTTATTGGCCTCAAAAATCTTCATATAATCCCCAGATGAGCCATACACCTCTTTGGCAATCTTCGATAAGCTATCGCCAGATTTTACCGTATACATGGTTGATTCTGGAGCATCTTCTTCGATATCGATATTATCGATGACTTTTGCTACATTTTGCACGTTACCGATGGCGATAATGGCTTTTTCGCGGTCTGCTTGTGTCTTGGCATTACCGCTGATTTCTGCAGTATCTGTCGTACCATTGTATTTGATCTTTAGATTGCTGATATTCAGATTTTGCTGCTGTATACGGCGAAGCAAAATATTGGCTACTGACTGGGCAGAAGGCTCAGTGCTCTGTACTGGGGTGTTGGCATCTGCTTTGGTCTCTGATTTGGCGTCATGTTTGGCATCATCACGATTAAAGATTTTTTCGCCGATGTCTTTTGCAAAACTAAAAATACCCATCTAACTACTCCTTGAGAGGTTGTTATTTATTATGCGTCGTTATTGTTGTAGATAATGTCTCACTATCAGTGATGTCAGTCATCTTCATCGTATATAAACGTTAATACGATGACTTCATATGCAATTAATTCATACATAGCATCAGGCCGTATACAACGATGTCTGCATCACGTAGACATCTTGAGTATAACAAAAACGCTTCATTTAAATAGTAAGAGTATGTTGAGTAATGTTAATTTCATAAAGTATATGTTAATACTTTGAGATTGTTAAACACTCAAATGTACCATTGAAGTCCATATATGAAATACGACAAGCAAAAAAAACCGCCAACCCATAGGGCAAGCGGCTTTTTAGACTGGCTGAGCCAATCAGATGACTACAGCATTATAGCTGGGCTTGTACGTAATCGATTGCTTTTTGAACCGTCGTCAACTCTGCAGAGTCTTCGTCAGGGATAGTGATACCAAAATCACTTTCAAATGACATTACCAATTCAACCAAATCTAGTGAATCTGCACCTAGATCTTCCATGAATGAAGCGTCGTTGTTGATGTCTTCAACGTTCATACCCAATTGCTCAGCCACAGCTGATTTAACTCTTAGCTCGGTATCGTTGCTCATGTAGATTGCTCCTTTTTCATCTATTATTTTTAATAAACTGCTATAGCGTGTGGTCTACACTCTATAGCATGGTATATAAAATGGGATTTGCCAGATCAGCGACATCGCCGTCTGAGTACTCTATGACACCTGATACAGTCTGTCTAATGTCTACTAAAGTCCTGTCATGATACAGTGCTTTGACATAAAAGTATCCGTCATTATAACACCCTTTATTATAGTTTACACTCGTTCACACAGTTTTTTATTATTTCTATGTAACACTTGTGCGTCACTTTACATATACATCCCGCCATTGACTGGAATGACTGCGCCAGTTATATAGCTGGCCTCATCGCTGGCTAGGAAGTGTACAGCAGCAGCGATATCTTCTGGCTGACCCAAACGGCTGATAGGGACAGCGTCTAGCATCGAGTTTAGCAAGCGCTCGTCCAACTCGTCCGTCATGTCCGTTTCGATCAGACCTGGTGCGACGCAGTTGATGGTCACCTGTCTTGAGCCAATCTCGCGCGCCAGCGTCCGACTAAAGCCTTCGACACCCGCTTTGGTAGCAGCATAGTTGGACTGACCTGCATTACCCATCTGCGCCACCACAGAGGTGATATTGATAATGCGTCCTCGACGTGCTTTCATCATGCCGCGTACCGCACGTTTGCTCATACGATAGACTGAGGTTAAGTTGGTATCGACGACGTTTTCCCAATCCTCGTCTTTCATACGCATTAGCAACCCGTCTTGGGTGATACCGGCATTGTTGACCAATACTTGTACGGCACCGTAGACGCTTTCAATCTCTTCAAATAATTTTTCGATTTGTGCGGTATCACGGACGTCTAACACACGGCCAATACCACCGCTATCGTGTAGATACTCATCAATCAGCTCAGCGCCCTTTTCGGTGGTCGCCGTGCCAATCACAAAGTGTCCTTCTTTTGCAAACCGCTTGGCAACGGCTTTACCGATACCGCGACTGGCACCAGTAACTAGGGTAATTGTACGGCTCATGATAACACCTCCATTAATTTATCTAGACGAGCAGGCTTATCTGTAGGATAGCTGGTAATCGGCTGTGCTTGGCGCTTGGCCAAGTTGCTGAGTACGTTGCCACTGCCGCATTCGATTAATACATTGATTTGTTTATCAGCCAGCTCTTGCATGGTCTGTGACCACAAGACCGGTTGGCTTAGTTGCTCAGTCAGTGCTTGTTTGATGCCAGCGGCACTGGTTTCAACGCGCGCATGGCGATTTTGAATCACAGGAATGGTGGCTTGATCAAACTTGATACCTGCCAATATCTCGGCTAGGGCGTCACTTGCAGGCGCCATCAATGCGCAGTGAGACGGTACACTGACCTTCAAAGGTATGGATTTTTTGCCCGTATTTTTTACTTTATCGATAACGGCATTCACGCCAGCTGCGTTGCCCGAAATGACCACTTGCCCTGGACTGTTAAAGTTAGCAGCGCCCACGATGGCATCATCGACATGCTCGGTCGCTTGCTCACAGAGGTTTTCGACTCGCTGATCCTCTAACCCCAACACAGCTGCCATAGCGGTATCTACACCGACCACAGCCTCTTGCATCAACTGGCCGCGTTTATGCACCAAGGTGACGGCATCGGCAAGTGAGATCACTTCAGCGGCGCAAAGGGCGCTGTACTCACCTAACGAGTGACCCGCTAGGTAGCAAGGCGCCGTGGTGATTTTTTGTTGTAAAATACGCCAAATTGCCATACTTGCTGTCAGTAGCGCAGGCTGCGTATATTGGGTTTGATTGAGCTTTTCTTCGTCTTGACAGATTGCCCACAAGTCCTCGCCAAGCGCGTCGCTGGCTTCGGTAAAGGTTTCACGAATCTCTGGGTAGATGTCAGCAAGCTCGCTAGTCATCCCGACTACTTGCGATCCTTGTCCAGGAAAAATCACCGCCATACGAATCGGCTGCTTTTTTACCATATCGGGTACAGAGGCCATAACCAATATTCCTTATTTAATTGGAAATATCCCTAAATCAATGGGGGTTATTATATTATTAAATACTGTATAAAGCCGTTGATTTGACGTTTGGTCTAAAAAACGGAACATTCGTAAACTATACACTGACACACGCTATTATCATAGTAGGTGGTGCAGCAAAGCTGAGCAAAACCCTGACTTAATGGATGGTAGCTGCATCGGTGCTTGTCTACAAAAGAGAGTAACATCATACGCTTTTTAGACAAAAAGTCTAAAAAAACGATAGCAAAAAGCCAAGTTATCCAGCCACATAATTTATGATAGCGAAATAACTTGGCTTTTTTTGGCTTAAAGCCAATTGCTTCATAACAGCGACACAAAAATAATGATAGTCACCTGTACTATCATTATTTTGTATTGACCATTATAGAACCAACGACTTAAGCGTCTTGACTGACCTTAAATAACTGACGGCCACGGTAGAAACCATCTTTGGTCATGTGATGACGACGATGTTTTTCACCAGTGGTAGCATCTACGCTTAGCTCAGCCACTTCCATACGATGGTGTGAACGGCGCATGTCACGACGAGAACGGCTTTTACGACTTTTTTGAACAGCCATGATATAGCTCCTATACTTAAAGGGATAAGCTTAAAATTCAGCTTTAGTCGATACTGACAGAGGCTATATAATCACAACAACCTAAGTCTTAAGCATCATTGGTTAAATAGATTGCCACCTACATAAAGTGCTGACTACGTCTAAAATCGATAGAAAATTTGCCCAGTCAGCTTCTATCAGCAAGCAACTTGTTGCTAGAATGCAATAAACCGGACATTATACGCATGTTTGATGGATTAATAAAGCCCTGCCTTTCACTCTTTGATAGAAAGCGGATAAAAGTCATCATAATCTGCCATAGGCTCATCTGCCACCGCGGTTATAGTTTGCCTTTGAGCGATGCCAATGCTGCAAAAGGATTTTCGTTTTCTTCTTCCTCTGGAATCTCACCAAACTGCTCAACACTCATTTCACAATCATCGTGCTTAGGGGCCATGGGTGTTTTGAGCAATATCTCATCTTCTACCAGCTTTTTTAATGGCAGCAAGTTTTCTGGTGATTGCTCAGGAATGATTTCATCAAGTAATAAATAATCTTGCTCTTCATCGACCAAGCTTATTTGGCTGTCATCATCCAACAACGCGATGTCATAATCACCAGATAAATCAATGGCAACTGGCTGCAAACAGCGCTGACAGGTGAGCCAGATATCGCCCGCCAAGGTAAAGGCGAGATGCAGCACATTATTATGACGGTATAATTGAGTATTTAGCTGTATTATTTGTTGCTCATGCTCTGTAGTCAATATGGCAGCCAAACGCTCAAAACTGCGTGGCTCCACCTCTCCTACCCACTCAAACCCACTGTCGGCCCATTTATCTAACGAGACATTCTCAGGCATAACGCTTGATACGGACGCTTTTTTATGGTCAGTGTTATTTGCTGACGGCTTATTTTCTAAAGTGTTTGACATGCGCGGCCTCATTCATCAAAACGGTGTATAATATTGCCTGCCATACTAACGGAAAGCACCGAGGGGTGCCAGCGCTAGTATGTTACTATTTTTTGATACCGGCTATATTTTACCGCATTACCGCTTCACTCTGCCGCTTGGCCTTCGCTCACAAGGTCTTTTGTCTTTATTCTCTATTTGCTCTGTATCCGATCTATGACTTGTTTTACCCATCCGATGGATTTTTCCACCCTCCAGCCCCGTATCCATGCGCCGATATTACGTCAGCGTCTGAGCCACTTAATAGCCTCTAGCCACCCAGATAATGCGCTATCATCAATCATGACAAACGCGCACCTATCAATCTGGCAAGAGGGCTGGCAAAAAATATCTACTACAAAGGTAGACAGTGACCAGCAGCCTTCAGTAGCAGATAGTGAACAAGCGGTGACTGATTGGCTGATTGACTTGTTTAATACAGTGTTTGCGCAGCAAAAGGTTGTATTGGTTCGTGGTCAGGGTGAGCCAGAATACTTCCCTGCAACAGACACTCTACCAGCGAGAATTGAGTTCGCGCATGGGTTCTTTGCCAGCGCCCTGCACGAATTACACACATCTCCTTATAGGTTGACATGCTAGAAACCTCTTATTCTAATAGTGTACATCGCTATATTATTTGTAGGCATCTAAATTAAAACTATCACTTCGGTGATTATTACCACCTATCAGAACAAATCACTTTTACCTATCCAAAAGATAATGGTCGTTCTATCAATTAGGTATCATAACAATTAAGTTTTTCAGGTATCTTTCACATCTTCAGAAACATCCTTTCTAATATCATCCTATCTAAGCTATAAACGCGGACATGATGCGCTTCGCTACGTCTATCTATTAATGGTTACTTTTGATCAATCGTACCATCCTCTAATCCAGTAGATTTTATCTATGTCAGATAGGTAGAAGTAAAAGTAGTTTTCTGCTATTCATGTTTATCATTAACGTCTTTGCACATAGTATTGTCAGTTGCAAGATATCGAATCATATGAACACGGATATAATGATGGTAATATTAAAGCAAGCGAGTGTAGATAGAAGCAGACCCAAGGATGTAATTCATCACGGTGATATCAGGTCTTAATGCTTATCTATTCACTAAGCGAATAAGCTGACTAGCTATAGCATTATTATGTTTGTGGGCAGAATAGTTATTCTTTATTTCGGAGATGGCTGGACGAGAGTTAGTGATGCTGGACTAGTAATCTTACATAGGTGAAATGATTTGATAAATATGATTGAATAGCACAATTAATTATGTTTCATCTTTCGATACTGGCTGTGAAAAGCAATACTATAATAGCTTAGCAACGTCCGGCTCAAACTATAAGAGCTAATTATCTTCGAGCGCTATCTTAGTATAGTGAGCATGTAGCAAAGCTTTTACTTCCTTGCTAGTTGCAATTTTACCTTCTTCAAAATCTTTAAAAAAATGCTGAGTATCTGGATTAATAGGGATATTATCGATTGCAAAGCTGCTCAAAGTATCAGAGTTGATGCGGCGGCGCTTTTCTATCTCTTGTCGACTAACAAGAACAGGCCGATCGTCAACAATCGGTGTTTTAGATTTAGAATCTTCCATACTAGCTCCTATCAGTAGTAATAAAATTGTTCAGCAAGTCAGATAGTCTTCTATCTAGACAGTCTTTCTCTTATTGATATACCTTATTTGGCTAATTTAATTGTATTAATGATTTAGACATCGGTAAATCATGATTGTTTGATACCAAGAGCTATTGTGACTGAATAATTAGTGCTTCTAGCATTCCCTAGAGCTGTATAACTGACTTGCTCTAAAGATCTGGGAGACCTATATGGACTGAATAGCTCATCGATAGTGTAGTGAAAACTACCATCATCTACTCCAAATACATAATCAAAAAATATTTTAGCCATTGCAGACTGAGGGTGGCTAGCATCGCGAAAAGATTTATTGCGATTCCAACTACCACTATGTATTTTACCGAAAATCCTTTCTATATTACCAGAAACAGAATTTGAAGCATGTCTTCGAGTAATACCTGGTTTTTGCACGTATGCAGCAGCATTTTCAACAGACTTCCAAATGATATAATGCATGGTCGATACAGAGCATTCAGCTAAACATGATCTGAGAATACTAACTAGCTTTTCGCCAATAGGCGGTGCTAGATAGTTCAGTCTTGACCTAGTAATCAGGTAGCTTAAACACTCTCCTAGCTGTAACTTTTCACACCAGCTCTTAAATTGACTATCCGCTACTAGAGCACTGGTATTTTTCTGAGATTTAGCGTTTATCAAGATTTTAGTAAGATTCTCAATACTATAAGCAAACTCAAAGATCGCTTGATAGAAATCTATCTCTAGCTCTTTTTCTTCGTTGATAGTTACGTATTCGTAGCTATTTTCAGGAGCGAGTATGAGCAGATTTCGGTTAAAAAGATGCTGTAGTATTTCTTCATCTAATTTAGAGAACGGTGATAAAGGTAATGATAAATTGTCACGTAGAGAGACTGTATTCCTTATATTATCTGCCCCTAGGCTCTCTACAGTCGCTGCGAGTAGAAGTTTATCCACATCGTTAAGCTCAGTGACTGAAGGAATACTGCTTAATTGAATGCTTCGGCATTGATTGATGTAATTTAGAGCGGTCTGTCTCTTTTCTTCTTCAAAACGGTCTTGTTTAAGACGATACTCTAAGTACTCTTGATCCATTCTTTTTTCAAGCGCCTCCCTGCAATCATCACACCGCCATCTAATAAGATCCAATTGAGTTAGCTGTGAGCGAGTATAGCAAACCTTAGTTGTACCGCAGTCTATGCATTGGCAGTCTAGTACGACAAGATGAGAATTTATTTTAACGATACTAGGTATATCCTGATGCTTAACATCAAACTCTTGACCTATCTCTTTACAGGTATATATAAAACCACTTCGTTTATCGCCTTCTCTTAACCAATACCTCTCACAGATCAGCTTATTAGTTTCTGTTATATCTGACTGATACTCTAGTTTAGTTTCCACGCTCACCTCTCAATACCGACTATATCCCGTGGATATTGTAGCTTACCACTGTGAGTATTGCTATCTTTAGCAGTGGTTAATGAAATGACAACAGATGATCGCATGATTGCCTTTGGAAAGCGTGTCCGTGAGGTACGAAAAGGTAAAGGAATATCTCAGGAAAAACTTGCAGAAATGGCAGGTATTGATCGAAGCTATATGGGAAATATTGAGCGTGGTGAAAAGAATGTTACTCTTAAAAAGGCGTATGAAGTTTGTGATGCACTAGAAGTGGATATAAAAGATTTAATTTGAAATCATATTCTCAAAAGACCTAGGTTGGTTATCGATACATGATCAGATAGCAAACCGAGACCATCCCAGATTCTGTGTAACTGACGT
>NZ_JAPEHS010000035.1:0-27145 GCF_028823565.1 Psychrobacter sp. A3 | reverse complement strand
CTGACGGCAAAACCAATGGCTTAACCGTCCTCATCAGTGCAAGTGCACAGAGATGTTACTTGGATATTACTTGCTAGCCGCTTGAGCCGCTGCAACTTCAGCTGCGAAGTCTTCTTGCTTTTTCTCGATACCTTCACCCACTTCTAGACGTTTGAAGCTTAGTACTTTTACGCCTTCCGCTTTTAGGACATCGCCAACTTTTTTGTCGTTGTCCATGACGTATGGCTGACGTAGTAGAGTGACTTCGTCTAGGTACTTACGTAGGCCACCTTCGATCATTTTTTCAATGATGTTGTCAGGCTTGCCAGACTCTTTGGCTTTGGCTTCGATGATGTCTTTTTCGCGAGCTAACACATCAGCATCAACGCTTTCGTCGTCGACCGCTACAGGGTTGAACGCTGCGATATGCATCGCTAGGTTTTTGCCAGTCTCTTCGCTGCCGCCTTCATACGATACCACAACACCGATACGTAGACCGTGGCGATATGATGCTAGGTTGGCACCTTCTAGGGTTTCTACACGGCGCACCTGAATGTTTTCGCCGATTTTTTGTACCAAAGCCACGCGTGCTTCTTCAACGGTTTGGCCATCGCCATATGGTAGCTCAGAGATAGCAGCAACGTCTGTGACGTTATTTTCTAGCGCGATGTTGGCTACTTTTTCTGCAAAAGCAGTAAAGTTGGCGTCTTTTGCCACAAAGTCAGTTTGGCAGTTTACTTCTAACAAAAACGCTTTGTTGTCGCCTTGAGCGATGATGATAGCGCCGTCAGCTGCGATGTTACCTGCTTTTTTGGCCGCTTTTGCTTGACCAGACTTACGCAAGTTATCGATGGCTACTTCAACATCACCATTGGCTTCTTGTAGGGCTTTTTTACATTCCATCATGCCAAGACCAGTACGGTCGCGCAATTCTTTTACCATTTTGGCAGATACTTTTACTTCTGTCATAAGAGTCACCTTAGTATAGTTATGTATAGGAGGGCTTAATGTCTATTTTTCTCAAGGCTGCTGATGACTTAAGAAAAACGCTCGTATTATCTGCTTATTAATAAAAAAAATCATGACATCCAGCGACTCTACCCACTGGAGTAAACGATAATACTCGTTTGGCCAGTTTATGATAGATGACGATCATGTCATCAGCATGTATTTAATATATTTTATGTAATAGCAGTTATTGATTGAGGGCGTTTGACAGCCATCATTTCATCACGTTATGTAATAGCCATGGTTTCAGCGCTATTATTTAACAACAAGGCATGACGAGTAAAACTGCATCATGCCTACTACGAGCTTATCATTAATGACTTTATATGGACGCTGCTAGCGGTGCTATCAAGACATCCTTACAAAGTAACACTTTTAATGCAGCGAATTATTCAGCTGGCGTTGCTGCTTCTTCTGCATTGGCTTCTTCGGCAGGTGCTTGCTCAGCTTTGCCGCCCGCTTGAGTCTGTGCGTATTCTTTACCAGCGATGATCGCATCAGCCATAGACGTGACGTATAGAGTCACAGCACGGATAGCATCATCGTTAGCTGGAATGACGTAGTCAACGTTGTCTGGGCTAGAGTTGGTATCAACGATACCGATTACTGGGATACCAAGGTTTTTGGCTTCTTTGATAGCGATCGCTTCGTGATCTACGTCTACCACAAAGATAGCGTCAGGTAGGCCACCCATGTCTTTGATACCGCCTAGTGAACGCTCAAGTTTTTCCATATCGCGAGTACGCTCAAGCGCTTCACGCTTGGTCAACTTAGCAAAAGTACCGTCTTCTGATTGCTTCTCAAGCTCTTTTAGACGGCTGATTGACTGACGTAGCGTTTTCCAGTTGGTCAACATACCACCCAACCAGCGATGGTCGACGTATGGCATGCCAGCGCGCTGGGCTTGCTCACGGATAATACCGCTAGCGGCACGTTTGGTACCAACAAACAATACTTTGTTTTTCTTGGCAGCTAGGCCGTTTACATAAGTCAACGCTTCGTTGAACGCTTTTACGGTGTGCTCTAGGTTGATGATATGAATTTTGTTACGTGCACCAAAGATATAAGGACCCATTTTTGGGTTCCAAAAACGTGTTTGGTGACCAAAGTGAGCGCCGGCTTGTAGTAAGTCGCGCATTTCGATTTTGGTTGGGTTGTTTGTAGCCATGTGAAATATCCTGTTGGTTGGGTTATGCCTCCACATCACAAAAACTGCCTATCTAGCAACACGCATCTGCCTGTGGATCATGCCTATAATCATGGCACGGACCTAACTTGCAAATTAATCAAGTCGCCAAACACCCAGCAATTTTTTGCCATGATGTGTGTGTCATTGGTTGGTGTAAAAAAGAAGCCATGTCGGGTTTTAGCAAAAAACTCAAACCCCTCCTATAAAGCAAATTATAGAAATAGCTGCGCCGTATTTTATCATATAACGCCTCACAACCTCCAGCGCTTTATGAGGACAAACCGCAATTTAACAACTCGTGAGCCTCACGCCTCAAATCGTCGTATCAACAAAAAAAGCGATACCATTGTATCGCTTTTTACTGTTGTCGCTTTTTTGTCGCTTTTCGTTGAGGCAAAGCGATAAACGAGACGCTATCAGTTGATTGTCGTTGATCAGTTAATTGTCATTAAGTGATGCAGATACCAATGACGGCCTTGTGACCACGCCAGGTAAAGGGCGTGATATAGCTTTGCCGATCTTTGGGTAGATACGACACGTTAGGCGCGCTCTCGACGATGTGCGGCGGCGAGATAATAAACTCTGACCCAAACTCCGTCCGAGCGTTACCAGAGATGGTGTTGGCCATCTCTCCGAGCAAGTCCTTCAACATCGTAATAGAGGAGTCGGTCTCGCCCATCGCCTGAACCACCGCACGCAGCATCGCGCTTGGCGCACTGACATAGACGCAGCCTTGTAGCGGACCTGAGATTTTGATAACGCCGCTGTAGTCATAGCCTACCGCTGTCTTATTGTTATTTAAATAAGGCGTATCGATGTCTACTTCTGTCCCATCAATCTGCGTAAAAAACGCATTAATCGAACTTAAAAATACGCCCAATTTTTCTACTTTAATCATAATAACGAACATCCGTATTAAAACGTAATAGCGAGATCATCAGTCCTGCAAACAGACCACAATCTCACCGACTTGCGAATGCCAAGTAATCGGGATAATAAAAGAACGCTCATCGTTTGGTAGGACGATACTTTTGGGCGCTCCTTTAAACACAAACGGTACCGAGATATGAAACTCTGAGCCAAACTCAGTACGGGCGTTGCCTGCGATGGTATTGGCAACCTCGCCTGCTAGATCAATGTAATTGTCATCACTTTTATCAGTCTCGCCCATGCTATCTAGTAGCGAGGACAACAACTTGTGAGTCGCCGAAAAATACACCACGCCTTTTTGAACACCAGAGATGCCAATCACACCAGTGTAGTCATGTACTTTGGGCTGTTTGTTTTCTAGCAAATACGGCGTGTCAGCGACGAGCTCTTCTCCACCAAACTGATCAAAATAATTGCTAATGATGTTTAAAAAAATCTGTAGCTTTTGTTCTTTCATATAGACATTACTCAAGTCGTTGAATGGTATTAATCTTGCACCAGCTCGTGCAAAGACTCTACAAGCTCTTCTTCTGAAAACGGCTTGCACAAAAACCCACTGGCACCAAGCGATAGCGCCTCAATCCCCGTGGCCTTATCAGACAAGGCAGATACGACTAAAATACGGACATCAGGATCAGTGGCGATGATTTTTTCGATACACTCCAGACCATCCATTTGCGGCATGGTCAGATCCATGGTGATCACATCAGGACGATGAATATTAAACTTCTCTAGCGCCTGAACACCACTGGTCGCAGTAGCGACCAGCATAAACTCACCTGAGTCATACGCACGCTGAATACGGTTTCTAATGATATTAGAATCATCAACAATCATTAATTTATGCATAACCTATTACCTGTAATGAGGCACATTGTTGTGGTGCACAATATGCCTAACCTCTCTTATTAAGCTTTTGGTAGTGTAATGACAAATCTTGTCATTTTGCCCCGTTCACTATTTACATTCAGCTTGCCGTCGTAGTCCTTAACCAGTGATTTGATGATATCCAAACCCACGCCGCGGCCACCGTCTTCATCAGTGTCTTCTTTGGTAGAAAAACCTGAAGAAAACAGCTGCTTGAGCAGGTCGCTATGCGTCAGCTGACTTGCTGCTTCATTATCGACATGGTTTTCTGCCACCAATTTATGACGGATACTGTCGTAATCGATGCCTTGACCGTCGTCCTGCACGATGAGCATAACCTCTTGGCCGTTGTCTTGTACTTCTAGATCAATATTGCCTGCTGTTTCTTTACCGAGCGAATGACGGACGCTGGGTGCCTCGACACCGTGCACCACGGCATTTCGTAGCAGCTGGATACCAATCTCTTTGAGGGGCTTGGCCAGATGCTCTGGGATATTGACTTGGGTCAATGTATGGCTGTTGAGCTGTACTTGCTTGCCCTGTCTTGCAGCGATATCTTTGGCAAAATCTCGATAAAAAGACAGCTGGTCTTCATCTGCATCATCACTCAAATCGATATCTTGACCGCCATCCAAACTGATGTTACCAATCGATAAACTGGTTGGCTGGCTTTTGGGTGCAGTGCTCTCAGCAAGCGGTCTGCTTTGCTGTGCCACGGCATCACTTAATGCGGTGGTAGAGGTAGTAGCGGGCTTACTAGCGGCAGGCTCCGAGCGATTGATCCGCTCACCTAGCGTGGCAATGGTGTTCGATAGGCTGAGTAAGTCATCTAGATGTACCGCCAATGGCAAGAAGTCATTACCTGATAGCTGACCTTGGTTTTGTAAGGCATGCAACTTGTCTTCGGCATCTGAGGCAATCTTGGTAAAGCTGTGCAGTTTTAGCGCTGATGCTTCGCCTTTTAGACTATGCATTTCGCGATAAATGGCTTTTAGTTTGGTTTCGAGCTCGTATTGTGAGCTACCAGGATTTTTTAAGATGTTGTTCATCTTATTGATATGCGCATCAGTGTTGGCGATAAACTCATTAATGATCTTAGGATTTACATTTAAGATGGTGGTGAGCATCTCGATTTGCATGTCGTTTTGCGAGCGCTCTTTTTCTAAGCGCTGCTCTAAATAAACCGCATCAGAGACATCATTGACGTTGACCAGAATACGCGCGATGTCTTTTTTGTCATAAACGCGTGAGAATTTAAAATCCAAGAAGCGGCTATCAGCGCCTTTATTTTCACCGGCGTTGTGTAGCATGACCTTATGTAAAGGGTTTAGTGAATCCACCAGCTTTTCTTTGACGCGCGGGTTGTATAACTGCTCGATAAACTGCTTGGTGGTGTTTAGGTCTTTGTCAGAGATACGACCACGTAAGACACTGGTAAAGTTCTCACCTGCCAAATTGTCAGCACCGATGATGCCATTGAGGGCACGAGAGTGCTGTTGACCAATCTTTAAGTCTTTATCTAGCAAGAATAGACCAGTATTGACCGTTTCCATGATTTCTTGTGTTTCGCGGCGCGCAGCAGCAGCTTCGGCATCGGTCTCACGTAAGCGGCGCACAAAAAAGAATACGAAAATCAAAAAGTAAGCAAAAATCGCCGCAACACCCAACACCTGAATCAGACGAATGGTGGTGGCTTGGCGCTCTGCATTACTAAATACGTCGCGTGTCAGATTATCTAGCGAGTCGTTGATCAGCAAACTGGAGGTTTTGGCTTGCTCAACCGCTCGAGTCAAGTCATCTGCCGACGGCACCATGATATTATCAGCGTCTTTTAGATAGGTCTGAATCTTGGGCTCTAGCGCCTGCCATTGTTCTTTGGCAGCGGCAACATTGGCTTGGGCGCTATCATCAACCTTTGGCAGATTATAGCTTTCGCCTGTACTGTCAGTAATTCTACCGCCTTGCTCAATAGCAGAAAGAGAATTGGTAATCAGTGCTGTGTTTTCTTCTAAACGGCTCAATACCCGCTGAATATGCGGTGAGCTCGTGTCTTCACCATAACTGTTATCTAAGTCAAAAAGATCTTTGATGACCGACTGCGCACTATTGGCGACTTGGTTGGTCTGGTCGATCAAAGCGGTGTTTCTTTCTAACAGGCTGGAGGTATAAAAGGTAAAGGCTAGCAAGGCACCGATGAGTGATAAAAACAGTGCAATAGAGATGATCAGACCTTGATAGCGCTTATTGTCGATATTTGGTGTGGTTGCCATGTTTGAAAATCCTTAATTCGCTTGAGTAGCAGTCGGTTCACTGTTGGTGCCTGGCTCCGTTGAACCCAACCACTTTTCTTCAATCTCTTTAAACGTCCCTTTTTCTTTTAGCTTAGTAATACCTTCATTGACATTTTTAATAAGCTCGTTATTACCTTTGGCCATCAGTATGACTTGTTGCGCCGATGGGTTGTCTTCACTCTCGTAGGGAACGATAGTGACGTCGTATTCTGGATGATTTTTCGCTGTGTACTGCAAAATAGGCAAGTCATGCAGAATTACATCAACGTTGCCTTGTATCAGATCTTCATACAATAAAAAAGCCGTTGCTCTGGTAGACATCTGACTATACTTGCCCATTGCTCGGAGCTGATCATCTTGCTTTGAGCCTTCCATAGCGGCCACGTGCATCCCCTGCAAATCCTGTATGTCATTAATTTCTACATCACTTTTGGTATACATAATAGAGGATGGATTAAAGAAGTATGGCGTTGATAAACCGTATCTTGCCGCTCGATCGTCTTTATAGGAGATGCCAGAGATTGCCAGATCACGCCTTCCTGACTCCACGCTATCAAACATGTTTTGCCACGTTTCTTTATAAAACTCGACTTTAAACCCTTGTTCTTCACCGATAGCACGAATTGAGTCAATATCAATACCCTGCATGTTTCCATAATCATCTTGCAATGAAAAAGGGGGCATCGTACCTGTTGTCGCTACTTTTAGTGTCGGAGCTGTATCCGGCAAGCTACTTACAAAACTGTCTTCATTTTTTGTCACTGGTGTGCCAGCTGCGTTGGTATTTTCTGTGGTAGAAGAATTACCACAACCAAATAAACCGACGCTTAATATAACTGGTAATACTCGATATAACTGCATCATGTTTTGTCCTTAAAGTTGCAACGCTTGTTGTCTTAACATCACTGTATGGTAACTGTCAGTTTCAAAAAACCTTACATTGTAAACATAAAGTTACAATCTACACTAATTTTTTTCCAATTGAAATATTTCTGATAAATTTGTTTGATGACAACAAACTATTTATTTTCAATCAACTACGATTAAACATGACACCTCAGTCATTATAAGGCGTGTCTTATAAAAGCATCAGGCTCTGCATTAACTACGCGTAGCGCTCATGTATCAGAACCCTTTTATTAAGACAAAAAAAACACCCAATATTGGGTGTCTCAAAAACTTGCAGCCGCTACTCTGCGTCATCGAGGTCTAAATTACGATCTATCTGCCAGATTAAAAACGCACCCAAACTCATCAGGACAAAAAGTGCAATACCCATTTTTAATACTGGATTAAGCGGGAATAAGTTTAATAATAAACCACCAAAAATACCCACTGAAAACATCAGCGAGCCTTGCAGCGCGCTTGCCATACCCGCACGCTGCTTTTGAAAAGCCAGCGCAATCGCCGAGGCGTTTGGCTGGGTCAACCCCAAGCCTGCAATACAAAAGAAAATACACGCCAGCACCAGTGGCAACCAAGCATCGGTCCCCAAAAATATACCGACAAAAAACAACGTACCGGCAGAGAGCACCTGCATCATCGCCCCGAAACGTAATATGCTCAAGATACGAAAGCGATTGGTCAACCACTGATTCAGCTGAGTCAAACCCACAAACCCTGCCGCATTCATCCCAAACAACCAGCCAAAATGCGTGGCCGAAACGCCATAGGTATCCATGATTAATTCAGAGGCTGAGCTGATATAAACAAACATCGCACCCATCAACAGCCCGCCACCGATCGCAGGGTAGTTAAAGCTGGGATCTTTCAACAAGTCCCAATACTGGCTCAGTACTTCTCTGGCAGGGCGTACGTTACGATTTTCTTCGGTCAATGTCTCGAAAAAGAAAAACTTCGTCAGTAATAGATTGAGAGCACCAAAGGCGGCCAAAAACCAAAAAATAGAGTGCCAAGTAGAAAACTGTAGAAATAGCGCCCCAAGCGACGGCGCTAATATAGGAGCCAGACCCATCACCAAAACCATAATCGAAAAAGCTTTTGCGGTTTGCTTGGCTGTTAGACGATCTCGAATGGCAGCACGGGTCACCACTGCCCCCACACAAGCACCCAATGCTTGCATGGTACGGCCGACAAACAACACATACTCATTATCCGTGGTGGCACAGATAACAGAAGCAATCACATAAAGCGTCATGCCCATATACAGCGGCTTAACTCGACCAACGCGATCACTAAAGGGGCCGTAAAACAACTGACCAAATACTAAACCCACAAAATACGCTGGCACAGAGTTGGCCATAAATGCGGTAGATACGCCAAAATCATCTGCCATTGATGGTAGCGCAGGCAGATACATATCAATGGATAACGGTCCTACTGCAACCATCAACCCCAGCATCATAATCCATGCAACAGGCAGATCAGCAGAACGTACTCGTTCAGCGGTGATAGGTTTCTTTGAAAGAGAGGATTTCGGGGCAGACATAGTTAGACCGTTTATATAGTGATGATTACTTAAGCGCTTGTAAGATGCATAGAATAGATATTTTTAACGACAATAGTGCATTTTTATCCAAATCTGTGCAAGCTGACAGTGTTATATCGTGCTGTCCACTCGTATTTCAATAGCCATAACACGCGATTTAACAACTAAAAACAATCAATATAAAGCATAAGACTCTGTCTAAATTTTTCTACCTCTGATGTAAACCCTTATGATTTATGACTCATTATAAAAGACTAGCGAAACTGTCGCTTGGCAAAGGTGGTGCTGGCTTGCTTGGCTTTTCTAAGAGCAAGTTTACGATTGCGTCCAAGCATCATCTTAATTTGCCAGATTTTTTCTTTATATAAGGTGGTTGCAGGCTGCTCATACATGGCATTGATTACGCGTTTGCTGGCGAGCACAGCGTCAGGAGAACGCTCAGCAAACTCAGCCGCCAGCTGTCGTGCTTGCTCAAGCGGCGTCTCACTACAATGACTGATTAATCCTAATTCTTTGCCGTCATTGGCATTAATGATGCGCGCCGTCATTGCCAGCTCTTTGAGAACGTCTTCTCGTACCACGCCAAATGCGGATTGGGTCAATCCCATATCTGGTACCAGCCCCCATTTGGCTTCCATAATAGAGAGCTGACAATCTGGATGGCTAATACGCACATCACAGGCCAATGCCAGCTGTAACCCAGCACCAATACAGTATCCTTCTAATACCGCAATGACCGGTACTGGCAAATCACGCCAGACCAAGCAGACACGCTGAAACGAGCTTTGCCACGGCTTAATCAGCTCCCAAATGGCAAAGGCTTGGTTTTTTGGATGGTTCAAATCGCCCAAGTCGATACCGGCACAAAACGTCCCTTCGGCACCCTTTAAGATGACCGCGCGTATCGTTTTGTCTTTACTAATGCGACCTGCTACGGCGATCAGCTCATCGATGACTTGAAAGCTCATGGCGTTTTTTTTGTGTGGACGATTTAGCGTCACAGTGAGTATATTATCAGTGACACTCACTTGTAGCGTTTCGTATTGGTAAGTTGCAATGGCGCTCATAACGATCCTTATTTATGAATGGGTAAAAGATAGACTGATAGCGATAATGTTAGCAGGCTTATCCATATCCTACCTTAGCAATAACTGACTGCCACGATACTTTATAGCGAGACTGTATTGTCAATCTCAAATAAAAGAAGTACGTAGTTTTTTGCGCGCGACTGGTATCAGTTTTGCTTGCTGTGCGATGCAGGCAGATGCTGCGCAAAATCACTCCCAGTCGCACGGTATTTATTTTATGGTGGATCGATTATATGAGCATGGCAACATGAAGTTGCGCTTTTTACTGTTTCCCCTCACTATTCCTCCATCACTGCTCCTAAACCACTACTCCTAAATCATTTTCCACGTCATGTCGTTTTCGCTTAGACGATGGTAATTGAGCTGCGGATAAGCGGACAAATCCAGCGTTTGCAAATTATTTAATGCGGTCAGTAGCGCTTCGTAATAAGGCTGGAGCATGGCAAACTGCGCAGGCGTGGTATGCTGGATATTTAACAAACACTTATCTTCTAAATCTTGGCTAGCCTGACGCAGCTGCGGCACGCCAGTATAGCGGCTACCGCCCAATATACGATGGGCAATCTGCGCCAGCATACTACGGTCACGCGCCTCCCATGCTTGAGTCAACGCTTGCTTTTCATCATTGATGGTGTCGAGCATCATGATAATCAGCTTGGCTGCCAGATCAGGCTTGTTGGCTGAGCGAGTCAGCGCATCTTGCCAGTCCAAAATCTCTGAATGCGGGCTGTCCATCGCTGTATCCTTTTGCTCCTGCGGCCGCGCGGCTAGATCCGTATTTGGTTCGCTGGCATGATCCATCGACCCTGATGGCGGACTCAGCAACGGCGCCTGTCCTTGCTTTTGTAAGCGTAAGCTGTCGTAGCGCGGCTGAGTTTCTCGCGGTGTCTCTCGTCTATAGTCTTCGCGCGGCTGACTGTCACGCAAATAGTCATCACGGATTTTTTTGAGTGATAATGGTCGCGTTATTTTTGGCGGCGCGCTAGCATCGGTGGTGCGCGCGCTTTTACTGACAGGATACGTGCTGGGCGTCGCGCCCAGCGGCCATTCAGAGAAGGTTTGCGTGTCAGTATCTGTGTGCGCGTCGGTGTGACTAGAGGCCGCATCTGTGTCTTGCAAGCCCAGTCCATGTAGATTGGCCTCAGACAGCGCAGTTAGTTGCGGCGTGGTCGAGGTGCGGCCCAGCCATTTTTGCAGCACTTGCAGCAACTGCGGCTGACTAATGGGTTTGCCGACATAGTCGTTGATACCACTGGCTATCAGCTTGTCACGCTCATCAGCCAGCCCATGCGCTGTCAAGGCGATGATAGGAATGTGACTGTCATCGCTTTCGATACTGCGGATTTGCTTGGCCGCTTCATGCCCAGACATACGCGGCATTTGGATATCCATAAATATCAAGTCGATGCTGTCTTTGTGGGTATCTTTATAATTGTCTTGGTTGCTGCCTTTATCTTCATTGGCCATCTCCTCTGCATACAGCACAGAATTTGACTTTTTGCTCATGTCATCTCGCGCTTCGGCTTTAGAGAGCTGGGTTTTGTTTGACAGGCTTTGCTTTTGGTTTTTGGCAGTTTTCAGGTTTTTGGTTTGCTGCTTACTGATAATCTCTATCGCATCAAAACCGCTACTGGCGGTGACGACATGAATACCCAGCTCGCTAAGCAGCGCATCGAGTACCAAGAGATTGGGCAGATGATCATCCACCGCCAATACCGTCACCCCTTTCCAGCGCGGCTCTTGCAGACTCGTTGGCTGGCGGCGATTTTGTGTATCGAGCATGGCATACAGCTGCCTTTTATCCAAAGGCTCATATAAGATATTGGCATGATAACGGTTGAGCAGAGCCTGATCGGCGGCCACTTGATAGCCAAAGACAGCAAGCTTGCCCTGATAGTGCAGACGAATTTGTCTTAATAGTGCCATCATATCGTCTTGGGTATCATCATCGACGATGACCCAGTCCCAGTAGTTACCACGCTCTTTTAACGACTCAAGCACACCTGGCAATGAGTTGGCTTGGGTCAGCTGAATTGGTAGATATTGCAGACTGGCTTTGAGCACTTGTATCGAGGCTGGATGGTTGATCCACACCAGCACATTAAACTCATCAGTCTCGCTAGCAAGCGGCGCGAGCACAGGCAGCTCAATGGTCTGCCCTGTCGCCGCCTCGAGCACATCGACGTGCGCTGGCATGCGAAACCAAAACGTCGCGCCTTGATTGGCAATGTTTTCTTGCGCATTGTCATAAAACCCAATATCACCGCCCATCAATCGCGTCAGCTGCTTGGAGATGACCAAACCCAGCCCAGTCCCGCCATACTGACGCGTGATAGAAGGATCGCCTTGACTAAAGCTTTGAAACAGCATTTTTTGATCAGCAAGCGAGATGCCCTTACCACTGTCTTGCACACTTATCATCAGATAATTATCACGGTGATCATCAAGGCTGACCCGCACCACCACATCACCACTGTCGGTAAACTTAATCGCATTGCCAACGATATTGGTCAGTACTTGCTTGAGGCGTAAGGCATCGCCATTGATACGCATCGGCACATCGTTATAAAACAGCACTGCCATGCGCAGGCCTTTTTCGGCGGCAACTGGCGAGAGCATATCGACCACATCATAAATGGTGTCATAAAGATCGAACTCATGACGATCAAGCACCAGCTTGCCCGCCTCGATTTTAGAAAAATCTAAGACATCGTTGACCAGCGCCAGCAGATGCGCTGAGGATTTACGAATGGTCTGTACGTACAAGTCTTGCTCAGGATTTAGCTCGCCGTGACGCGCTAGTAGGTTGATAAAGCCATCAATACTGTTGAGCGGGGTGCGTAGCTCATGACTGATATTGGCCAAAAACGCCGATTTGGCTTGGCTGGTTGAGATGGCAGCATCACGCGCGTTTCTGATCGAGATGTTTTGCATTTCCATCTCATCAAACGCCAAACGCAAGTCATCCTCAGTCTGCTCGGCATGGTCTTTGAGGTCTTGAAAGCTTCTGTGCAAGCGGCGCAAAGTATTGACCAAATCTTGCTGCAATAAATTTAGCTCGCCATCCGACTCCACCGGAATCGGCTGATATAAATTGTCTACGTGAGTGCGCTGCAACTGCAAGCGCAGCTCATAAATCGGTGCGATCCAGCGTTTTGAGTAAATATTTAAACTCAACAGCAAAATCAGGATGGTAAACAACCCCGTAATCACTAGCGCCATGGCGATGCGATAACGCGCGATATACAGCGGCTCGTTATCCATATCGACGAGCAACCACAGCCGCTGCCCTTCAAATTCACCAAGCACACTGCCATAAGCGGTGCCAATCGGCGTGGGTTTTTGCGAGATAAATTGCGCTGAAGCATCAATCAATGGCCAAGGCTCATTGAGCCCATAACCGACCGTGGCCAGCACCTTATTGTCTTCATTGACAATCGCGATGCGCTGCACGTGCTGCTCGGACTGCATGCGGCCTAGCCTGTCACGAATGCCCTCTAGCGTCGAGACGGCAGCCTTGGAGGCACTGCCCGCCTGCTGGCGCTCTTGCTCTAACAGCTCAGGAATCAGATCTGCAATCTCTGGGGTATAACGAATCAGCACCGCCTCGGCCAACACTTCTTGCTCAGAGTCGCTGGCACGCATGGTCTCATGGAACACCAAAATACCACCGACAGCGGCCAATATACATATCGGCAAAAACACCAATATGATCAGCTGACCATAGGCGCTACTGGTATCAAAACGTTTTTTGTGTGCCATGCAAGCTCGCTCTCATCTCAATGTTTTGCTAGGGCGTGTCCTCATTTTAAAACAATGATAAAAACAAGATAAGATGACTATCAATTGAATGGAGGACATACGCTAGGTTTATCACAGCGACTTTGCGCCATCGCGTCCTGTACTATAGCGCTATCGTTATCACTTGGCTATAGCTATCAGTCGTTGGGTATCAGTCGTTGGGTATCAGTCGTGGCGATAAGTGCGGTGGCTGCATCATAACGTCTCTGAATCATACAAGTATTTTAACAGTATTTGTCTCAACTACCATTTATAAGCATCACTCATTTACCAAAATCTCTGCATGCATTCAGCGTAGGCAAAAACAAAATGATATAATGGCGCAGCTTTTTACTTGCCGCTATTTTTGCGCGCTGTCATGCCCGTTTGGCGACAGTCTCATCGTATGCATCGGTAGACGAGCGTTTGCATGCACGGCGACAACGATAAAAAACTGTCGTTGATTTTAGACAATCAAGGTCAACACGGTCACGCTTTGCAAGTGCATAAATCAGGTTTGAACATTCATATTAACAATAAGGGTATCTTATGTCAGCTACGGCCACGTCAAACGCCACCTTCATCTCTCAAGTTACCGCCCTTGCCGATTGCGTCGGGCAGACACCCTTGGTGAAATTGCAGCGCTTGCCTGAGCAAGAGCAGATTGCTGGTGGCACAGCGGTCTTGGCCAAGCTAGAAGGCAATAACCCAGCAGGCTCGGTAAAAGATCGCCCAGCATTTAACATGATTTATCAAGCAGAGCTGCGCGGTGATATCAAGCCAGGTGATATGCTGATTGAGGCCACCAGCGGCAATACTGGTATTGCGCTCGCCATGGTTGCCGCCATGCGCGGCTATCCGATGACGCTACTCATGCCGACCAACTCAACCCAAGAGCGAAAAGACGCCATGACGGCTTATGGTGCCACCCTCATCGAGGTCGATGAAGGCATGGAAGCGGCGCGCGACTTGGCTCTGCAGATGGAAGCCGATGGCAAAGGGATTGTGCTGGACCAGTTCAACAACCCTGACAATAGCCAAGCGCATTATCTCACCACAGGCCCTGAGCTTTGGACACAGACAGACGGTAAAATCACTCACTTTATCAGCTCTATGGGGACCACAGGCACAATCACTGGGGTGTCTCGCTATCTAAAAGAGCAAAACCCAGATATTAAGGTGATTGGTCTAATGAACGCCTCTATTGCAGGCATCCGCCGCTGGCCTGCTGAGTATATGCCGGGTATCTTTGATGCTGATTTGGTCGATGAGGTGATGGATGTCGATCAACGTATCGCCGAAGTGTATATGCGTAAACTGGCCAAAACCGAAGGCATTTTCGCTGGCGTATCATCTGGTGCCGCTGCATGGGCGGCGCTACAAGTCGCCAAAGCCAATCCAGACGCCGTCATCGCCTTTATCGTCTGCGACCGCGGTGATCGTTATTTATCGACTGGTTTATACAATGTAGATGACGACAAGGTTAATGACGACAATGTCATTAACGGTACAGAAAACGCCGCACAATAAGCTAACAATTAATTAGGTTTACCTATGTCACAAGCCTTACCGTCCGACCCGATACTGGTCTTTGATATCGAGACCGTCGCCGATACCGATGCGGCGCGCCGTATCTATCCGCAGTTGGCTGAGCTTAACGATGCCGATGCCCTCAGCGCACTGACAGCGATACGCACACAAGAGGCGGGACATGACTTTATGCGTCTGCCGCTGCAGCGTATCGTCTGTATATCAGCACTGTATATCAAAGACGGTCAGTTTTCTTTGTTTTCTTTGACGGCGGACAAATTTAGCGAAAAAGACATTCTTGCTAAGTTTTTTCGGGCGTTTAGTGATCTTGAAAAACTGCCGCAACTGATCAGCTGGAACGGCTCTGGCTTTGATATTCCGGTGCTTATTTATCGCGCCATGCAGTATGACTTAGCAGCGCCGTGGCTATTTGAAGAAGGCGAGCGTATCAAAAACATGCGTTTTGATAATTATGTCAATCGCTTTCATACTCGCCATTTAGACTTGATGGATAGATTTAGCCAATACGGTGCCAGTCGCCGCGAAGCCATGGATGTGGTCGCAAGCCTCTACGGTCTGCCTGGCAAGACCAGTGTCGATGGTAGCATGGTGGGCGATCTGGTTAATGAGGCAGATTGGCAAACACTGTCGATATATTGCGAGTCTGATGTCATGAATACGTGGCTGATTTATTTGCGCTGGCTACGACTAACTGGACAGCTGTCTTTGCAGGATTTTGATACATGGCAACAGCAGAGCCTGACTTATTTAAGACAATATACCCAAGCAGATGGTCGCCCACGTCATCATGAGTTTATCGCTGATTGGTCGTCGGCGCCCGACGCTTAAACCCTGTGATTGACCATCCGATATTACCGCAGTGCTATGAGCAGAGCTATACACAGTAGCACTCACCCTTATCTTATTTTTCGTTATTTATCATTTATTATTAAGGCAGGTTTATGCAGCCCACCGATTCAAAGACTTCTACGGCACCCGAGGCGACGACGCCTGAGAGCGCTCGCCAAACAATCACCATTCCGCCCAACAAAAAAAAATCCAAACCCTCTTCAAAGACACGTCGACGGTTAAAAGAAGCCGAGCCGCTGCCTTTTTCGATTGATGGTCTATCACATGATGGTCGCGGCGTGGCGATATATGGTAATGGCTTTGGCGTAGATGACGGCCATATCGAAGACAAGCACGGCAAAAAAGTCTTTGTCAGCTTTGCCTTACCAGGTGAGAGCGCTTTAGTGAAGTTGACCAACAGTCGTGCCAGCTTTGAAGAAGGCGACGCTGTGAGTATTACGGCCAATCCAAATCCTGAGCGCGCAGTTCCGCCCTGCCCGCATTTCGGCGTCTGCGGCGGCTTGTAGCTTGCAGCACTGGCAGCCAGATGGGCAAATCAATTTTAAACAGTCTGTATTGGCAGAGATGCTCATCCATCAGGCCAATGCCGAGCCTGATACTTGGCTAGCGCCTGTGGTCGGTGATCGCCTCGGCTATCGCACCAAAGCGCGCTTGGGCGTACGCTATGTCGCCAAAAAAGAAACAGCCTTGGTCGGATTTCGAGAGCGCTCTAGTAACTTTTTGGCGGAGCTAAACGAGTGTCATATTCTAGACCCGCGTATCGGTTTTGAGATTGAAAACCTAAAAGCGCTGATTAGTACTTTAGAGAGCCGTGACAAGATTGCCCAGCTTGAGCTGGCGATGGGTGAACAAATAGACGGGCTACCAGACGGCAACCAGCCCGTTGCTTTGATCGTACGCAATTTAGCGCCGTTGTCAGAGGCTGATGTAGAAAAGCTAAAGGCGTTTTTTACAGCGCGCAGCTGGCAGTTGTATCTACAGCCCAAAGGTGCTGATAGCATTCAGCGTATCGCCTTGAGCGCTGATGATGATATCAGTCAGCAGTTTGGACGTTTGTATTATCAGCTACCCGAGTTTGACCTGACGTATGAATTTATTCCAACCGACTTTACGCAAGTGAACTTATCCGTCAACCGTCAAATGACCAAGCTTGCTTGCGACTTGTTGGATTTAAAAGCAGGCGAACGGGTACTGGACTTGTTTAGTGGACTGGGCAACTTTAGTCTGCCCTTAGCGCGGCTTGTCGGAGAGACAGGCTCGGTGGTCGGCGTAGAAGGCAGTAACGCAATGACCGCGCGCGCCGCAGACAACGCCCGCCGTAATGGCCTTAACAACACAGAATTTTATAGCCAGGATTTGACGCATGATTGCTCAGATCAGCCGTGGGCCAACCAAGGATTTGATGCGCTCTTGATCGACCCACCACGCTCTGGCGCGTGGGAGATTATGCAGTATCTGCCCAAGTTCAACGCTGAGCGCATCGTTTATGTCTCTTGTAACCCAGCGACGCTCGCGCGCGACACCAAGGCTTTATTAGAGCAAGGCTATCGCCTGACGCATGCTGGGGTGATGGATATGTTTTGTCATACCGGTCATGTAGAATCCATTGCCCGTTTTGAGAAGGTTGCGGTTTGATATTACCGGCGTGTCCTTACCAAACAAGAACACGCTGTCTTTATTAAAAATATAGATAATATCGCGAGGCAAACCCGCTAGTTCAACCTATCAACAACAGACATTACATAGCCTCGCTTGATTTGTCGCCTCAAAATGAGATAATAATAAACAATCTTCCTATGTCTACTCTATCAGCACATGGCGAAGACGTGCACTCATAGCTTTATATATTTTATTTGCATTTTATAGCTGCTAAAAAAGGATTTTTTAGCAGTTGTATTGGTTTATAGCTGACACTTTGTGATCTCATCCAAAGTGCGCGCAGAGTAGATGAAGTTATAATCAATTCAAGATAGCTAAGAGGAGTCGGCTATGGTCAAAATTCGTGAAGGATTGCCGTTGGTGGATGGACAAACCACTCAAGCTGACAGTGCCACACTAGCGGCGCAACTGGTTGCGAGCCAGCGCTCTCACCAATCTGCCAATAGCTATGCCCAAATTCCTCTCGATATCAAATACCAACTGGCCACTCATAAGCTGCACACCACCTTTGATCGCTCCGCCGACCCTGCGCTGCATACACATGACCCAAAACTTGCCAATGAGTATGCAAACAATCCGCTTTTGGACAAAAACAACACTTTAACCAAAAAAGAGCTGGAGGCGATTAATCTAGATCAAGTCAACATCGACGTCCCAACGTGGCTGGACAATGTCGCCAAACGTATCGGCCAAGATGCGGTGCCTAATCTCAGCGCGGCTTGTGAGTTTATTCGCAGCCATATGAATACCAGTGAGTCCGAGCGCTCAGGTGCTTATGTCACAGGTATTGGCATGACCGATATTTTGACGTACCTGTATCAAGACGAAGATGCCTTAGTGGCAGCGATGCTTTATCGTAGCGCTCGCAAGTCTATCATTAGCCTGACAGATATCGAAAAAAACTTCGGAGCAGACATTGCCACTTTGGTCAAAGATACCTTGGCGATGGGTAAGCTGTCGGAGATCATCGAGAGCAACAAGCGTTTAGAAGACCACTTTGTCAACAACCAGCGCGACCAGCTCTCTAACATCTACAGCATGCTCATCTCGGTCACCAACGATGTCCGTGTTGTACTGATAAAGCTTGCCGAGCGTACCTTTGCCATGCGTGAGCTGACGTTTTCTAGTAAGGAGCGGCAAAATCGCGTGGCGCGAGAAGTCATGACCATCTATGCCCCACTAGCGCACCGATTGGGTATCGCCCAATTAAAGTGGGAGCTAGAAGACTTGGCTTTTCGCTATCTGGCACCTGAGCGCTACAAAGAAATCGCTAAGCTGCTGTCAGAAAAACGCAGTGAGCGCGAGTCTTATATCCAGCGCGTGCAAGACAAGCTCAATGAGGCGCTGGCAGACGCCGGTATCGAAGGAGAGGTGTCGGGACGCGTCAAACACATCTACTCGATTTATCGAAAAATGAAGCTCAAAGGCTTATCGTTTGATCAGCTTTATGATATTCGGGCGCTACGGGTTTTGGTCACCAGCCCCTCAGATTGCTATCACGTACTTGGGCTCGTACATGGCTTATGGCGTTATATTCCTGAGCAGTTTGACGACTATATCACCAACCCGAAGTCCAACGGCTATCGCTCGCTGCATACTGCCGTCATTGCCGAAAACAAATCGCTGGAAGTACAGATTCGAACGCGCGAGATGCACTTTGAGGCCGAGCTTGGCATGTGCGCGCATGTCAATTATAAAGAAGGCCTAAAAAACAAAAAAGACAATTACCTCAATCAAAGAATCAGCTCGCTGCGGCAGCTTTTGTCCATTAATAACGAAACCCGCAACCAGCCGCGCTCGGCAGTTTTAGCAGGCGACGAAATAGAAGAGCTGGAGCTTGATGAAGAAGAACAGTTAGTCGATTTCGATGAGCTGGAGCGCATTTATATCTTTAGTCGTGATGGCGATATCACCGAGCTGCCAAAAGGCGCGACCGTCCTTGATTTTGCCTATTATGTCCATACGCAGGTGGGCAACCGCGCACAGGCAGCGCGGGTCAATCAGCGCTATGTGCCGCTGACCTACCAGCTCAAAACGGGCGAGCAAGTAGAGATTATCACCAAAGCCTCACGTGAGCCTAATCGTGATTGGCTGGTGGCCTCGCTTGGTTATATCCATACTAACCGTGCACGCTCAAAACTACGCCAATGGTTTAACAAGCAAGACCGTGACAAAAACATCGAGATTGGGCGGCAAATGCTCAGCAAAGAGCTTGAGCGCTTGTCCGTACATCCCAACAGCATTGATCTCAATGACTATACCCAGCATTTTAATGTCAATAATACCGATGATATCATCGTCGGGTTGGTCACCGGTGACATCGGCTTAAACCAGCTCACCAGTCATATCTCGCGTCAGCTACAGCTAGAGCCGGAGCGACCGCCAGAGGATTTTGTACCCAGCATCGATACCAAAGACACAAGCAAGCTCGATGCCTATAAGATACGAATCGATGGACTGGATAATATCGAGATTAGCTTGGCGGGCTGCTGTCACCCTATCCATGGCGAACCCATCGCCGGCTATATCACCTTGTCACGCGGTGTCAGTGTCCACAATCGTGGCTGTCCAGAATATTTGCGTCTCATCGAGCGTGATCCTGAGCGCGAGGTAGAGGCCAGCTGGCGCGTCCAACCTGGCCGCTATCAACCAGTCGATATACATATAGAGGCCTATGACAGACGAGGGTTATTACGCGATTTAACACAGATTATTGATAAAGAAAACGTCAATATTCGCCAAGTTGAGACGTTAAGTAATGATGACAATATCGCTTTTTTGAAGTTCCACATCGAAGTATCAGGACTGGCGCACTTGTCTAAACTACTGGCCAAGCTCGAGCAGCAGCACGGTATCTTGCATGCCAGACGTGCCGTCGCATAAGGCGCATATTTTTATAGCCTGTCCCTTGACCTGAGCTTACAAACTTACCTTAATCATAGAGTTATCATAAAACATCATGCCAGAATTGCCTGAAGTAGAAACCACCAAGACCAGCCTAAGCCCCTTACATGGTCAGCAAGTCATTGACATACAAGTGTTTCAGCCAAAACTGCGCTGGGCTATGCCAGATGATTTGGGAAGTTTGATTCATCATACCTTAGTCAGTGTGGAGCGCCGCGCCAAATACTTGATCCTAAACTTCTCACCCTCTACTTCTGATGATGGCTCACAGCACGCTCATATAAAGGAGCCAAAAAAGCTATTGGTGCATTTGGGTATGTCAGGCAGCCTGCAACAACACGAGCATGCGACCGAAAAACGCAAACACGATCATCTACTGATCACATTTCGCGATACTGACAACAACAAAACCCAGCTGCACTACTATGACCCTAGACGCTTTGGCTCAGTGCTCTGGTATCGAGACTATCGCACCAAGCTGCTTGATCACTTAGGCCCTGAGCCTTTGTCAGAGGCGTTCACCGCTGACTATCTGTACCATCTGATTCAGCGGACAACTGCACCTAACGACAGCAATGATACAGCGGCTGCCAGTACCACCAAATCAAAGAAACAGCCGATTGCCCGCGCAATTAAATCAGTGATTATGGAGCAGCAGGTCGTCGTTGGTGTGGGCAATATCTATGCGACAGAAAGCCTATATTTATCAGGTATTCATCCCGCCACCCCAGCCCATCAGCTCTCCTATGAGCAGCTATTGGTTTTGGTCGCTCATATCAAAGATATTTTATTAAAAGCCATAGAGCTTGGTGGCTCGACTCTACGCGACTTTACGGTGGCAAGCGGCACCACGGGGTATTTTCAGCAAACACTTAATGTTTATGGCAGACAAGGAGAAGCTTGTCCACACTGCGATACACCCCTCAAAAACATCAAACTTAATGGCCGCGCAAGTATCTACTGTGCCAACTGTCAGCCTCTAAATCCTTAAGTGGTGCTCAGCTGTTAGCAGCTCACCTGTTAGCAGCTCAGCTGACTGTTATCTCATTGGCGTTAAACAACCACTCATAACGCTCTACTATTTATCGATAATACAATCGCCGTTTCTATTTCCGCCGCGCGATTGTACGCATTTTTGTTGCTTATTGACGCACATCTTGCTTTAATAGTGCTAGCACTTACATAAGTTGTGCAAATCATTCATCTATCTGTAATATTCAAGCTGTCTATTATTGCGGTAACTTTATAGAGACGCGGTTTCCTAGTTGCTTTAAAAGCACCAGCAAACCATATTAATCATGAGTTTTAGGATATCATTATGACTGTTAGAGCCAACAACCAACGCGCCATTAAGCAAAAACTTTTTACAGCAGTCGCAAGCTTAGGTTTGATGGCGGCTAGCATGCAGCCTGCGTTGGCAGCGATAGAGATTGATGAAAGCGACTTTGGCCCCTCTTATGAAACCATGGTCGTGGATACCGTTGTGGGCAAGCCTTTGCAACTGGTCAATGCAGTTGCTGGCACCGCCGCTTATATCGTCAGTTTGCCATTTTCTATCATCGGGGGTAATCCAGATCAAGCGCAGCAAAAGCTGTTCGTTGAGCCGTGGAGTGCCATGGGTCGCTGCTTAGGCTGTACCGTCGCCGAAGATAACTATTATAAATCGCAAGCCGTCAATGATAACGTCGTACGTATCGTCGTAGACCAGCCATCAGAGATCTTAATCAATACCAATGATTATGTGGTCGTAACCCCTTAGTCTTTGCTTCTTTGCTCTAAATCTTATTATCTTTGTCCTAACGCATATGCAAAAAAACGGCTAACCCTAGGTTTAGCCGTTTTTATTACTGAACTTTTAGCTTAAACAAACTTTCGTACTATATTTTAGCACTGAGTGTTTAAACTCTGGTTTGTCTTACGCTTTTTTGCTACGGCTGTGACGCTTACGCTCACTTTCCGTCAAATAACGCTTACGGATACGAATGGCTTTTGGTGTCACCTCGACCAACTCATCATCTTGAATAAACTCAAGCGCTTGCTCAAGGGTGAACTTCACAGCTGGCGTCAATGTCAACGCTTCATCAGTACCACTAGCACGAACGTTGGTTAGCTGTTTTGCCGTCGTTGGGTTGACGGTCATATCATCACTACGTGAGTTTAGACCGACGATCATGCCTTCGTAAACTTCTAGCTGTGGCTCAGCAAATAGCTTACCACGTTTTTGTAGGTTAAATAGTGCAAAACCTAGACATACGCCATTGGCCATAGATATCAACACACCATTAGCGCGGCCACCGACATCACCAATTTTTTGCGGACCATAGTGAGAAAAGCTCGATGTCATGATGCCCGTGCCTGAGGTTAGCGTTAAAAACTCAGAACGGAAACCAATCAAACCGCGTGCAGGCATCGTTGCCTCAATACGCATACGACCTTTACCATCAAGCTCCATATTGGTCATCTCGCCTTTACGTAGACCAACCTGCTCCATGATAGGGCCTTGATGCTCTTCTTCGATATCGAACACCACGTTTTCATACGGTTCTTGTATCTTACCATCGACTTCTTTTACGATAACTTCAGGACCTGATACCCCAAGCTCAAAACCTTCACGGCGCATGTTTTCGATCAATACTGAAAGGTGTAGCTCACCGCGGCCTGATACTTTAAATTTATCAGGAGACTCTGTATCTTCTACGCGCAGGGCGACGTTATGAATCAGTTCGCGCTCTAGACGCTCACGAATATTACGTGACGTCACAAACTTACCATCACGACCAGCAAACGGTGAATTGTTTACTTGGAAGTTCATAGATACCGTTGGCTCATCAACCGTCAACGCTGGCAATGCTTCTACATGGTTTGGATCACAGATGGTGTCTGAGATATTTAGTGCATCGATACCCGTGATACAAACAATATCACCTGCTTGCGCATCTTCTACATCGATACGCTCAAGACCGTGGTAACCCATGATTTTTAAAATACGGCCGTTACGTGTTTTGCCGTTTTTATCAATAATCGTGACCTGTGTGTTGGTCTTTACTTTACCGCGCTGGATACGACCAACCCCGATAACACCAACAAAACTGTTGTAATCAAGGCTTGAGATTTGCATACGGAATGGCGCATCTGCATCTACTTGAGGTGGCTGTACCACATCAACGATGGTTTTAAATAGCGGCGTCATGTCTTCTGCCAAATCATCGGCATCTAAACCTGCAATACCGTTTAGCGCTGAAGCATATACTACTGGGAAATCAAGCTGCTCATCGGTTGCGCCCAAATTATCAAATAAATCAAAGATTTGATCCATGACCCAGTCAGGACGCGCGCCTGGACGGTCGATTTTATTGATAACCACAATCGGCTTTAGACCTTGTTCAAATGCTTTTTGCGTCACAAAACGAGTTTGTGGCATTGGGCCATCAACCGCGTCCACTACCAACAAGACGCAATCAACCATTGACATAACACGCTCGACTTCACCGCCAAAATCGGCGTGACCTGGGGTGTCTACAATGTTGATACGGTATTCGGTACCATCAGTCTGATCTGTCCAGCGGATGGCTGTGTTTTTAGCCAAAATAGTAATACCACGTTCTTGCTCAATATCACCTGAGTCCATCGCACGCTCAGCAATGTTTGCACGGTCGCCAAAAGTACCAGACTGATGTAATAACTTATCAACCAAAGTGGTTTTACCGTGGTCAACGTGGGCAATAATTGCAATGTTACGCAGGTGTTTGATATCGTTCGCCATATAAAATGCTCGTTTCGTCTTAAAAAAATGCAGTAGCAATAAGCGCCGCTGGATAAACTTTTATCATCAATCAGACAGGTATTTAATACTGATTTAAAAAGTCGTCCAATAAGTACCGACTTTTTAATTATTTCAAGAGAATCAAATACCTACACTGATAAATTCATCATACAGATAGCTATGCTAATGTACACTCTGTCAATTTACAGAATGTTTGGGCTGCTAGTATAACATTATTGCCCGATAAATTTATGTAATTACTTGCTTTTCTCAATACATAAATAAAAAAACCACGCCACCCTATGGGCAGCTTTTTTTGTAACTATATATGAGTGTTTTTCACTCAAGACTTGAGTCTATCAGTTGTTATTTACTGAACAACCATGTCTTTAGTTTGCTCAACAGTCATTGTTTTGTCACCAGTGATGATGGCATAAACACGACGGTTCATAGCACGACCTTCTTCAGTGTCGTTTGGCGCGATTGGGTTGTTGTAACCATAGCCAACAGTGGTTAGACGGTTTGGCTCGATACCAAATTCGTTAGTTAGCATAGATTTAACCGCAACGGCACGAGCTTCAGATAGACGTTGGTTATAACGTGCTGAAGGACCAGTCTTAGAAGCATGACCTTCTACGCGAGCGGTAGAGTTAGGATACTCACGCATCTTCTCAGCAACTTTAGCGATTTCTGGCTTGTACTGGTTTTTGATCGTTGACTTGTCGTTGTCAAAGAATACGCGTAGTTCCATTTTTAGCTCATCAGTAATATCTACTGGAACTGGGCAACCGCGCTCATCAACGACAACGTTCATTGGAGTGTCTGGGCAAGCGTCGATGCTATCAGGTACACCATCACCATCAGAATCAAGATCATCAACAACCACGACTGGCGTGTTGTCAACTACTGGCTCTTGCATAGGTGGTACTGCTACTGTAGGTGCTAAATGGCCACCAAGTACAACTTCTAGGCCGGCCAATGCCATGCCTTCCCACCAGTTGTTGTCAAAGTTGTGAATCGCACGAGCTTCACCACGTAGGCTTAGTGCATCGTTGATACGATACATAGCACCTAGACCTAGGTTACCAATGGTATCTTTAGAGTTTGATACTTCAGTACCAGCTTCAACGTCATCGCCGTTAGAGTTAACATACTGTTCTTGGTTTTCTACTTCAATTTTAGATTGACCAGCACCAACCAATACATATGGTTTGAATGCGCTGTCGGTGTAACCCGTGAACTCTTCAGTACCGATCAAGAAGTTACCAGAAAGCATGGTTTGTTCTACGTCAAAACGGTTTACGCCAGCATCTGCTGAGTCTTCTGACGCTTCGCCATTGGTATTAGAAACACCATACTCAACTTGGAACTGCGTAGAAGGTGTCAATTCGATACCAAGAGCAGCACCAGTATAAAGGCCACTTTCTTTAGCAATACCGCCATTATCATTGCCGCGAGTACCGTCACCAATTGGTTGACCCTCGGCATTTTCATACAAGTTTTTACCGGTACGAAGGACTTCACGTTGCTTATCACTAGTATCGCTGAACTCTTCAGTCATGTGATAACCAAGTAATAGTGGGCTGATTGTTACGCCAGCATTTGCTGCTAAAGGCGCAGCTGCTACAGCAACCAGAGCTAGAGCAATTTTATTCAATTTCATGGACTTCCTCCAAAGGATAATTTTAGTGATGCGTTAAGCAAAACCGCTTCTCAAGACGCTCTAAAATAGACATCTCTTACGAATTTTAAGTTACAAAGCAAAACCAATTAAGGAGTAGCTTAGCGATTATCAATTCAGTTTACAACTTTTTTCGTTAACGAGCTACACATTATTACACGATAATGTCGTAACTAAAACACAATAACCAGCATAAGTTACCTAGAACTAACACACCTTACGCTTTTTATCTTTTGTATGTCAGTTCGCAATAGATAGTTCACCTAACAATACCTACTGTCTGAGCGTATTTTAATACAGTTAGTAATTTTTCTCTATTGTTAAAACCCAGCATTCACCAATTGAAACATTTTTTGACAGTAGACATATATTTTGTTTAAACTCCATAAGTCGACATTTATTTACTGTATATTATAGTGTATTTATACAGTTTTGTGTAAAGCAAAATAATGGCACTTTGATAAAAAACTAGCAATATATTTAAAAATACAAATATAAAATGAAGTAACAAGGAAATAAGTGGGACCTCGTTATTAGATTCCTTCACTTAGTATAGGTTACACGCCTCATGAACTGGCTACTTAGGATAGAGCTACTTAGAGTTTGCCGCGTTGGTCGCGCTGGTAAAGTAACGTTGGTCTTGGACGCACTGTTATTTGACAAAGTAAGACGTTACTTGCTTTATAAGAGAGGTAAAGACAAGAGAGGTAAAGACTGTATAGCTTGGTCGCCACGCTCACCATATCCAATCACTTCATTAGATAAACCCAAAATCGCGAATTGTCCGCACGTGTATAAAAGTTGTCAGGGTTTTACCTTAATTCAGCTGATTATCACAGTTGCGATACTGGCTATTATAGCGATGATGGCAGCACCAGCCATACAGACGCAGCTGGCGCAGATGGAAGCTGAACGCGTCAAAAACCAATTAGAGGATACACTTGCATTAGCCAAGGCTGAAAGTTTTATCAGAAGACAAAACGTGTTGCTGTGCTTATCAAACGCAGGTGGCCGCTGTCATAGAAACAGTGACAAAACCCTTTTGTTATTTATCGATAAAAATAACAACAAGCACTTCGATGCGCAGGTCGATCAGCTGTTGGTGCAGCAGTCACTGAAGCTAAAATACAGTAAGGTGATGTTACGCGTAGGCGGCA
>NZ_JAPEHS010000034.1:0-27330 GCF_028823565.1 Psychrobacter sp. A3 | reverse complement strand
TTTTTTACTGACTTACAGTGATTTCAGCACTATTTAATTAAATACCTTAATTAAACACCACGGTTTTATTACCCGCTACAATCACGCGGTTTTGTACATGCCAGTTGACTGCACGTGCCAAGACATTGCGCTCGATATCACGGCCAATAGCGCGCAGCTCCGCCACGCCCTGACGATGGGTGACGCGGTGTACGTCTTGCTCGATGATAGGCCCTTGATCGAGCTCGGCGGTGACATAGTGCGCTGTTGCGCCGATAAGTTTGACACCTTTGTCATAAGCCTGACGATAAGGATCTGCACCGACAAACGCTGGCAAAAATGAGTGATGGATATTAATCACCTGCATCGGCCAGCGTTTGACAAAATCGGACGACAATATCTGCATATAACGCGCCAATACCAATAAGTCATTGCCTGCCATCAGCGTATGAATCTGCTCTTCGGCATCTGCTTTGTTGTCCTTCGTCACCGGTACATGATGAAAAGTGATGCCAAAGTTTTCTACCGCTTGGCGCAGGTCAGGATGGTTGCTGACCACACACGTAATATCACAATCGAGCAAGCCGCGCTGATGACGCCATAACAAGTCCAATAACGCATGATCGAACTTTGACACCAAGATACCGACCTTGGTCTTGATGGCATTGTTGTGTAGCCGCCACGTCATGTTGTGGCGCTTAGCAACCGTATGCGCAAAACTGGCCTCAAAGTTATCCATAATTTCGCTCAAGCCTGCCAACGCAAACTCTAAGCGCATAAAGTACTGCCCGCCCTCATGCGCGGTGGAGTATTGATCTAAGGTGATGATATTCGCGCCATAGCGATGGATAAATTCAGATACCGCTTGCACGATGCCCGCTTGGTCGCGGCACTTAATGAGTAGCGTCGCGGTATCAATAACATCAGTAGATAGTACATTTTGAGAAGTTTTGCTCGACTTTATGCTTGCTGTAGCAGTCGTGGTATTGTCTGACATAGTGCGCCCAATTAAAAATGAAACGTAGCCTGCCATCAGTTAAAAGTATTCTGATGGCATAGCAAATCGGCTATTTTAATAGATTTTGCAAAAATTTGCTGAGCGAGTTGGTTGTTTTTGGTTATTAGGATTATAAATGCAAAAACCCCCAACGCGGGGTTGGGGGTTTTGTAAAGCGTAACCTCAAAGATATAACATTTTTAGTTAACTTTTAATACTCTAGAAAAACCGAACCCATTATTACTTACATTAATAGTTGAACCAAGCTCAAATGCTTTATTAAAGTCTATAATATAAGTATTAAAGCCTGTACTCGGAGTATTGGCCGTACCCTGACCGTCAATAGTGACGTTATAATTTGGTGAATAAGGCGATAAAGTTACTCTAGTATTTGTTGTATTCTCATTAATAGTAACACTCATACTATTTGTACAAGTCGCACCACCATCGCCAAACGGACTGGTATTACCAATCCAAGGTGTTATCAGGTCTGAACCATTAATGGATAAGTCACTTTCAGAAGTGGGCAATTGATAATTAATACTTTGCGTATTCTCACTACCATTTAAGAACGTGGTAGCATCAAAACGTACTTTCACCCAGTTTGAATAGCGTAGTGGATAGCGAATCTCAAAGTCTGCACGGCCTTCATCATCTGTAACAAACGAATAACCATCATCTGAGAGCGTACCACCAATGATAGTCACGGGATTGATAGCTTCGAGTGTACCATTAGCATTCTTATCTTCATTTAAGAAAGGATCAGGATCTCTATCTAAAGTATAGTTATAATTAGCATCTTCTGTAGGGTACCAATCAGAACGTAGTGGTACTGGCGTTTTTTCAGAGAATACTTGAGGCTCAGGTGTAGTGGTTTGAATCACATTGCCAAATTCATCAAGCTCATCGATATCAGCAGCTTGATAAGTCGTTGTACTATTTAATAAACAATATACGCCTTGAGCATATTCCGTTGCATAAGACTTAATTGATACCTCCTGATTCGGGACAGCACGACCAGAGCCATCCATGACTGATATTGAGCCACGTACCGTATAGTAAATATCATCAGAAGATAACTTATTAGCGAATGCTAAAGTAGTATAGACCGCTTCTTCTGAGACAGTAATATTAGTGGTCTTACTACCGATATTGGCATCATCTTGCAATAAGCGTGCGTTGATAACCACACCGCCGATAGGCGAGCTGGCATTGGCTTTATACACTACTCGCGCCTCACCTCTACTATCTGTTACTGCTGTTGCAGCCGATAAGCGGCCCGCTGAAGAATCTGCCGCACGACTAAAGACCACCGTTTGCCCTTCGACGGGTACATCATTTTCATCTTTGACTGTCGCGACAACTTCGGTGCTACCACCTGGCGTAATCACTGATCTTACCGCTTGGAACAGTATCTTAGCTGGTGTAGTGGCTCTAAAACGCGTATCCACGGTTGTTTGATACTTGAGCTGACCGTTATTCATCTCACCAAGTACCGTCGCCTGCAATACTGCTGTGCCAGCAAGTGGAGAGCTCAGTACGACTGGAACTGTAATAATATTACCTTGAATATTCGCAGCTGTTATCGCTTGGGTCGAGATGACATCATTGTTCGCAAACGTTCCAATCGTTGTTTGTACTTCTAAGAGCTTACCAATAAGTGCATTCGCCTCAGCTACAGAGTTAGTGCGAATCTGTATATTAATATTCTGAGCCATATTAACATCGTAAACATCTTCAATATCGATGAAGCTAATACCCGCTTGCGACACCTTAACCAAATCAATGCTACTGGTACTACGCTGCGTGGTCAGCTCTCGCTCACCCACTGCTCTCACAAAAACACGTAAGTTACCATTGCTATCAAAGCTCAAATCACTTTCGTTGACTGTAAAGCTAGCTTTACCCTCTGAATCGGTGGTCGCGGTTGCATCACTAGCGATAAGGTTGCCGTCAGTATCAATAAGCTCTACTTTAGCATTTGCAATCGCAAGTCCCGTCCCATCAGTTAAAGTAGAAGACAGGGTGGTTGTACTATTATCTTTGAGATTTTTTTCAGATGCTGTAAGGGTGAGTGTTGTGCCAATTGCAGATAAGCTCAGAGACTTTTGTTCACGCACCTGCATATTGACAGTACCATCTATATCATATTGCGGCGTGACGATTTTGGCATTAATCACGACACTATGATTAAGGCGAGCATTGATACTATTAGCTGCTAACAATACACCCACATCAACCCGACCACTATTATCGCTTACAACTGTGCTCGATGTGGTCAATGCTGCTCCGCTTGACTCTAGGTTTTCGATGCTTAACTGTACTGGCACACCTGAGAGAATCCCACCGTTATTATCTGTTACGATGAATGAAGCTTGGGTCTGGTCGCCACCTGTAGTCAATGTTGGTTTATCAGATGACGCGATTAGCTGGTAGCTCTCAATTGTAGACGTATCCACTGCTACAATGTAGTTTTGCTCCAATTTAACATTGTCAGCTGTAGTAGTAGTCGCAGTTAATCGAATACCTGACTCTAACGTCGCTTGGTTAACATTGGCACCATTTTCAAGAGTCAAATCAAAAGTCGCTACACCATCGCTGTTAGTGACTGCTGTGCCTTGGCTGACTGTCACGCCTGTACCAATAGGGTCGTTGACATTTAGAGCGACGGTACGACCTGCAATACTCTTGTCGTCTTTAGCAACGCGTACGAATACTTTGAATGTATCCCCTTTAGTATTGACGACTTTATTTGCGCCAACAGTGAGACTTTCAGTTGTACCTGTTGGTATATTGGTACGGACAGTACTCGTCTGCGTCACAATGTTCCCACTACTATCAGCTGCTGATAATGCCACAATAAAACTTGTACCTAATGCAGTCTTTTGGTCTTCGGTTAAGTTGTTTGGTACTGCTAGAGTAAATACAGCCTTACCTGAATCATCAGTAGTCTGACTGCCACCTGTAACTAGTGTAACGCCCTTACTTGCAATAGATGCAGGCAGTGCAAGAAATACTTTTTGTCCGCTAATCACATTGCCTTTGTTATCTTTTGCTATCACTTCAACCTGTGTTTCACCACCATTTAGGTTTAAAGCACTTACTGGATTACCCTGTAAAGAGATAGCCGCTGTCATAGACTGAACTTTGACATTGACTTGTTGTTGCTTGCCAGTCAATGTCTCTGTCAAAGTAGCGGTCAATACTTGCTTGCTAAGCGCTTCTTTTTGCTCATCATTCAAGTTATTTGGAACTACCACATTAAAGCTAACCAAACCATTAGCATCTGTACTAGCAGTGATATTTGATGACCCAAGCTGACCATTTACTGTGAGCAGGCTTGCTAATTGTGGATTATCAAATACCAACTTCACTGTTTGATTGGTAATTTGCTCACCTGAGAATTCATTGTTTAGCTGTGCTTGGATAGTAGCATTACTGCCCACATTGTTTAGAATATATCCTGCTTGATTATCGATGTTATTGGTGGCATTTAAAATATCTAAACTAACGTTAGGCGTAGTGATTTTCACTTTCTGTATTTCTGATTTATAAGAAACATTGTTTTCAACATACGTTAGCTGATAGTTGATACCAGTATTCTTCAAATCCTCTCGCTGTGCAGCTGTCAAACCTTCAGGCACATTGACAGCAAAAACAACCTCGCCATTAAAGTCTGTAGTCGCTGTACTCTGAGTCGTTGTAACACCGTACTCTAGTGCTTTTGCGCCTAGCTGGATAGTGACTGTTTTATCTCTGACCGGCTGAGCAGTACTTTCTTTAGAAGTCAATCTTACGCCAATATTACCGCTACCACCCAGCTCACTAATTGATGGCGTTGTGATAGAAGCAAACTGTATACTTGTTACTGGTTGCTCAACTTTTACTGTCTGAATGATTTTGGACTGAGTACCATCTTCATCAGTCAATACCGCTGTGTAGGCGATACCTGTTTTTATTAATTGATCACGCTGTGCTTGTGTTAGGTTTTGACTGATACGAACGGTAAACTCTGCCACGCCATTGCTATTTGTGGTTTGTTCGTTACCTTGAATGGTAATACCTGTCGTAAAGCCTTCGTTAATAACAAGCTTAACTGTGCGTCCTACAGCAGCGCTGCCATCTTTACGCTTACCTAGAATTTGCAACTTAAACTGCTCATCTAGTATATTCGCAATTGCAGGTACGCTTTGCGCAGTCAATGTAATATCGCTTTGTCCGATATCTGACCCTATACGGATACTTTCACTGCTGGCAGTACTTGGTACTCCCGACGCTTCTGTTATATTTGCAGACAATACAAAACTACCTGCCTTTTCAAGCTGGGCTTTTTGTGACACAGTCAAGTTATTAGGCACCCGTACCGTATAGCTAACTTCACCTTTAGCATTGGTCGTCTGCTCTGAGTTGTTCTCTAGAGTTAGTAGACCTGCAGACGCTAGGCTTGCTGGTAAACTTGCTATTACTTTTTGCCCTTCAACTACACCACCGCGGCTATCATTAACACGGAAGCTGATCACTGCACTACCACCTGAACTCGATAGCTCTTTTTTGCTACTTTCGTTGAAGTTAATTTTGTATTTCGCAGTTGGAACAATGACTACACTAGAAGAGCTTACTGTTGACGTCGAACGGTTTGGTTCTGTGAGCACGACAGTGTAGCTAATACCCTTTTCTGCAAGCTCTTGACGTTCATCGGCACTCAACGCCGATGATATGGTTAATGCTACTGTCGCTTGACCATTAGCATCTAATACTAACTGTTCACTTGCTAGGCTGACACCTTCAAAGGCATCATTTAGCTTGATTGTTGCCTTTGCACTGTCAATTTGAGTAGTGACATTTGTATTTTTAGGGGAGGCGGTAATAGTAAGCTGCTGTGTATCACCATAAGCACTAAGCTGCGTTGCATTTCCTGCAACTTTTAAATCATAGTCTGAAACAGGCAATGCAACAGGGAGCTCGCCAGATATGAGCTTAGTGGCCCCACTATTTTCTTTGATATTGATAGCATATACGATACCTTGAAGCAGTTTATTACGAGTCGCTGCAGGCAAATTGCTATCGATCTTAAGATTAAAAGTAGCAACACCTTTGGCATCAGTCATTTGGCTAGCAGTATCGACAGAGACACCCTCTATCTGAGTGAGTCCGAGACCAACCTCAACATCAGGAGCCAGCGCCCCTTTTTCATTTTTCAGCTGCACACTGATTACTGCCGTATCGCCATAAGGGTTCAGCTTATTATTAGAGACAGAGCTGGTATCAAGACTTTGAGTAACACTCAGTTTACTTTCAGTGACCTGAGTACCATCTCCACTTCCCTCTCTACTAACAGAAACTTTTAACTCCTGCGGTGCAACAGCTGTGCCATCGGCTTTATTAGCAGTAGCTATCAACGTAAAGCCATTTTCGATTAACGCTTCTTTATTCGCAACTGCTTGTGGATTCAACTTTAATGTATATACTGCATTACCATCGCTATCAGTGGTTTGAGTACTTTGACCTTCAATAGTGATACCGTTAGTTTCAGAATCCACTACTTTTAAAGTAACTGCTTTGCCGATCATTGCACCACCTGAGCCCACCTCAGCAGCTTTCACTGTTACATTAAAAATAGCCTGCTCATCAGATAGCTCGATGATAGTAGGCGATGTGCTAAGCTTCTGTAAAAAGAAATCAGGCTCAACTTCTGGTGTCTGCTCACCGCCACTATCACTACCATTATTTTCGCCAGGTTGCTGAACCCCTAAGTCGGGCGCTGGTGCAACAGAGTCTACGGTGTCACCATCACCGCCTCCACCACAACCTGCTAACGCTAGCGCGCACGTCAAAGAAGTGAGCTGAAAGAGTTTAGAAGAAAGAGGTAATGAACTATATGACATATTTGGAACTCCGCATCGGCAGTAATTTATTCGCGCAAATAAGCAAAACATCATTGTCTAGAATCATGACAGACTGATAATGATACATAGAATTACAGTAAGGTTGGTTGTATTAACAGATTGTATTAAATATATAACAGCAACTTTACTGACTTTTGTTATAACTTACAACTAAAAAATGAATTTTTACTATTAAATAATCAACAACATAGACAGCTCATTTCAAGGTATAATAGCTACCCTTTAGACCGACGATAATCACAAAAATATTTGAGTATTCATCTGTTTTATGGTATAAATGTCGGCTTTAAAATTTTCTGAATTGGTGGGTCTGTTATTTGCCTTTAGTAACAGTCATATCAGCTCAACCTTCATATAGTTTTGTTTGGTGCAAAGCTGCCGCTTGCTGTGTCCATGCCGCAAAAACGCGCAACTTGCCCAGACTGGTATGAGAATCCCTCATGCCTCATAGATTAGGAGTTCGCCATGTCTCGAGTTTGCCAAGTGACTGGAAAGCGCCCTATGGTGGGTAATAATGTTTCGCACGCAAACAACAAAACCCGTCGTCGCTTTCTACCAAACCTTCACAACCATCGTTTTTGGGTAGAGTCAGAAAACCGTTTTGTACGTCTACGTGTGTCTACCAAAGGTATGCGCATCATCGACAAAGTTGGTATTGATAAAGTGTTAGCAGATTTGCGCGCACAAGGTCAAAAAGTTTAAGCCACGCGCTTATCACCACCATCTAAAGGAAAGCTATCATGAGAGATAAAATCAAATTAGTATCGACTGCTGGTACTGGCTATTATTACACCACGACCAAAAACAAGCGCACGATGCCTGGCAAAATGGAGATCAAAAAATATGATCCTAAAGTCCGCCAGCACGTAATCTTTAAAGAAGCAAAAATCAAATAATACAGCAATGCTGATTATTTAAATACAAAAAAGGGCTTATCGATTGATAAGCCCTTCTTTTGTCTGTTTTATCTGCTACTTTTTTCTACTGTCACTCGCATGGCGCTTTGGCCGTAGTTTTTCAGCTGACTATCTGTCTATAGTACATCGACCAGCTTAGTGCAGTACACCAGCCAACTAGCTATAGTGCGCCGGCTCTTTGTCATAGACATGGGCGTGCCACTGGCTCATTTGTTTTTGCATGATCACCTGAATGGCAGCATGAATCATATGCTGACCTATCGCCTGCGTATCACTGCCGAGGATGTCTTTGAGTTTTTCAGAAAAATCAATGGTCATGAGCGGTGCTTCATTTTGCTCAGCATCACGTAGTAGCAGTCGCCCATCATCGGCCTCTACCAGCTCAAGCGTGGTTTCTCTTCCAAATCCTGCGAATTGATCGCTATTCTCGTTATCTACTTCTATCTCATTATCGATGTCGTATGGCATTCATGTGTTCCTTATTGTCCCGTGATGAAGTACTGGCAAAATACGTCGCGTCTGGCCACGTGATTACGCTAAGTAATACGGGTAAAACTGTCTTATGCATACAATGGACGCTTTGGCCCTGAAATTCAAGGGCTGTCACGTAAGTCTTCTATTCTAGAGTCCGCTTTTGTGTCAAGTATTTGCGCTGATCAGCGCCAGTAGCGCAGTTTTGCTAAGGTAAATAAGAAAGCGACAAACATACCCAGATAATACATGAGCTTGAGCTCAAGCGATGGGTCACGGTATTTAAATGGCAAGGCAACCGTCGCTGTCGCCGTAGGAAATATCAGCAGCATCAGTAGCCAGTTTTCGATGACATTGAGCCAGCTTTGCAAGTCGGTGCCATGACGTAAGGATGACAGCCCAAGCAGCAGACAAGCCACTATCAGGATGATAAACAAACTGTTGGGTAAGTCTTTGGGAAAAATAAGATCGAAGATTTTATCAGAAGGTTTTGACATGCAAGCGTCCAGTCACGCCCAAACAGCGTGACGTATTTATGAATGAAAAAAAAGTAAGCAGTCACAAAAGGGTGAATTGCACTCATACACACTAACCTGTCCTCATAACAGGGTATTTGATATGTACGATACGAAAAACCCCTTAGTTTGTGCAGTATAGCGAGGCATATAACACCTTAACTATAAGTCCCCATCAGCCACAGCATGGCCACGCACGCGGTCAGCCAGCCAAGCGTTAAGGCATTACGAGTTTCGATATGCATACCTTTGACTTTGTTAAGCAGGCGCGAACCCAGCCAAAAAAACAGCGGAATACCCAGCACAAAGGTTGGGACGATGACCGCTGCATGGCGCAGCACCGTCTCTACATCCTCACCGAGCATCAGCCGAAAGCCATAACCGGCTAAGCTGAGTACAAGCGCAAATACAGCAAGACCAATGGTAATACCTTTAGGCACCAAGCTGCGCTGTCGCGGCACGCGGCTATTTACAGAATCAGGCGGCACCGATGCGTGTGGCGGTTTGTTTGTGTTCATATGTTACCTTTTTACCTTTGTAGGGCGCTCACGCTCACAGCAGCCGTGAGCCGTACCCCATCTCAGCTATGCACTCGCGTTGGCCAATGCCAGCTCTGCACGCATGGCGTCGATTGCAGCTTTATAATCTGGCTGATTAAATATCGCCGAGCCTGCGACAAACATATCAGCGCCCGCTTCAGCGATCGCACGGATATTGCTGGCCTTGACGCCGCCATCTACTTCAAGCCTGATATCACGGCCACTGGTGATGATGCGCTGACGCACTTCACGCACCTTGCCCAGCGTACTGTCGATAAACGACTGACCGCCAAACCCTGGGTTGACACTCATTAGCAGGATTTGATCGACCTTATCCATCACGTAATCTAAGTAATGTAAGGGCGTTGCTGGGTTTAATACCAAACCGCACTCAGCGCCGCTATCTTTGATCAGCTGCAAAGAGCGGTCGATATGCGCGCTGGCTTCTGGGTGAAAGGTAATGATACTGGCTCCTGCGTCCAAAAACTGCTCAATCATACCATCGACAGGTGACACCATCAGATGCACATCGATAGGGGCATCGATGCCATAATCACGTAGCGCTTTACAGATCATGCTACCAAACGTTAAGTTGGGTACGTAGTGATTGTCCATGACATCAAAATGAATGACATCAGCACCAGCCTCTAATACCTTTTCGACCTCTTCACCAAGTCTGGCAAAGTCAGCCGATAAGATAGAAGGCGCAATAAGATAAGGCTTAGAAGGACTGCTCATAAATAAACTACCTGATTGATGATTGTATAAAAATAACAAGGCTAAAAACCACAGCTAACGCGGCTTGTATTGCGTTTTGCAATAAGCGCGTCCTACGCTAAAGGAGCGTTTGGCGTCATGTTTGGTAGCACGGCAGCTGACACGCCGACGCCATAGGCGAAAAGACGACGGTTTTAGCGTGTGACGCATCAGCTTAATAACTGCTGTCTCATTTAGACCATAACCATGCTCTATCGCTGAAAATGGCGTCCTATCCTCCCACGCCATCTCTATCACGCGTGATATCTGCGTCTCATCTAGCACGCTCAGACTACTACCTGTATGCTGAGGACAGGGCTGCGGATCAGTTGACGCCCGCTTACCACGTTGCTTGTTTTGTAAGGCGGCAATCATATCAGCGCGCATGATGGTAAGCGAGGGTGAAGCACAAGCAGCCTGCGATATAGCAGGCCTGGAAGTCATGATATCTTGATAACTTGCCATCATATTTTAACCTTAATAAACATAAGCAATCTACCGTACAGCACCTATATGAAAGCCTACGCACAAAAAACAGCTCGGGACAAACAAGCCACTAGCCAAACTGCGCCATACGCCAATGGTGCTCGATATGATCATTAATAAAAGTTTGGATAAAGTAATAGCTATGGTCATGCCCTGCTTGATAACGTAATGTTAAGGGCTGTTTGGCTTTTTCACAAGCGTCAAGCAACTTATTGGTCTGTAATTGGCCATCTGCCAAAAAATTGTCCGCCGCGCCTTGATCGACCAAAATACTTGTATACTGCTGACCGACTTTTTCTATCGTTTTTGCTGCATCTGCTTGCGCCCACTGCGCTTTATCATCACCAAAGTACTCTGTAAAAGCAGCCTCGCCCCATGCCGACTCGCTGGCGGCGCATACTGGCGACAGCGCTGATACGCTGACAAACTTACTCGGGAATTTAAACCCCAATAGCAGTGCCCCATGACCACCCATCGAGTGCCCTGTCACACCGATGCTATCGATAGGAAACTCTGAGCGCAGTAAGTCATATAGCTCATCTACGATATAACTTTGCATATTAAAATGCTCGGACCACGGTGCCTGTGCAGCATCGACATAGTAGCTGGCGCCCTGCCCGACAAAATAACGCTCATCATTTGGCACATCCACCGACTCACTACTTCTCGGCGAGGTGTCTGGCGCGATAAATATCATCCCAAGCTCGCTGCATTTTTGTTGAAAATGCGCTTTGTGCGTGACGTTATCGGCATTACACGTCAAACCTGATAAATACAAAACAGCTGGACAGCGGCGACCTGCAAGCGCCTCATCTGGCAAGTAGATACTAAATGTCATCGCAGTCTTTGTCGCTGTCGACTGATGGCTATAATAGTGCTGCTCGCCATCAAAACAGCGATTGACACTAAGCTGCGTGAGCTGTGAGCTGGCAGAGAGGCTATGATGATAGGAGTTATTCATAAGTCAGATCCTTTCTATTTAAGATAAAATACTGGTCAAATATATGACGCTTAACGAGAGAATACATGGGCCATGCTGTTTTATATTGATAAGATCAACGTATCTCATCAATAGCGGCGACTGCTGGACGGGCAGAGTTTTTAGGTGCGGTATCGATGCCAGCCCTCTCTATAATGCGTGCCACTGGCGGCCGCGTTTTATCAAACAGCACTTGCTCAAAGGCTGGCAGCGCCGTTTCCATTAGACTACCGATGGCCATTTGCGGTTCAGAGGGTTCAAAGCCCATCAGGTTTTCGCGCTCACTAACCCGCCGCCTTGCGTCTTTAAAGGCCGCCGCAAAGCTGGTATTGCTACGCAAGCTCTCGGCAAAAAACGCCTGCCCAAAGTAAGTCATCTCAGCGGTGTTGGTACAACCAAACGACATCTTGTCAGCAGCTGAGGCGGTAATCACCACTGTAGTCGGCGACGCCAGCTCGTCGATAAACGAGCCAGAATAACAGGCAGACACCACAATCACTCGCCAGCGAATACCAGACGCATCCAGTGCCTCACGCAGCCATGCCGCGTCGAGGTTTTCCATGGCGAGCGGCGGGTTGGCCAATTGTATCAGGTCTTCGGTGCCGTGTGATGAGAGCGTCATAAACAGCACATCTTCATCGGTATTCATCTGTTGGCCAATTTTTTTTAGCCCGCGCAAGATACTGGTCTTGGTCGCCACCGGCTCATCTAGCCAGCTATAAGTATTATTAATCAAAGCAAGCGAGCGACCACTGGTACCAAACCGCACATCAAACAGCTCACGGACTTTATTGATCTCCGAGCGAAATACATTTTGCTCAGAAAACCCCGCCACACCCATAAAATACCAGTCGGTTTTGCCTGTGATACCCGGATCGATACTGTTTAGAGCGTTTTGGAGCAAACGCGGCTGCTTATAGAGCGCCGCCTCCTCTAGCACAGGCTCGATAGAGATTTGTTTAAATATTGGCTGATCAGCGACGTTACGCTGCCAGATAGTCAAAAGCGCCACCGCACCGAGCAGCACAAGGATACGCTCCCACCACGGAATACGCAGACGCCGCGAAAATATCCAAAGCAGTGCCAGTGTCTGCCACAAAAAAAGCAGCAAAAATAAAATAGGTAAAAACGAATAGCTCCAGTCAGGTAGCCAGCCGTGACTGCCCAAAAACTGTACCAAGCTTTGTAGCAGCGCCGATAACGTATCCGCGACCAGCCATAGCACCACGGGCACAAACACCAAGGCTTGATTGCTCTCTCGCCGTGCCAAGATGATACCACCGAGCAAAATAATCATCGGCCAAATAAGATAGCTGACCAGTCCTTGCTCATTAAACACGCTGCCATTTTCGGCTGCCAGCCACGAAAACAGCACATTACTGCCCAGCGCCAATAGCGCAAAAACAGCAAACTGTATAAACGTAGGCTTGACCCAAGAAAACGCCCGCGTTGAGCCTACTAGCATCCATAAGGTTGCAATGATATTGGCCGCGAAATTGAGCGAAAAACGCTGAAGCGATACGGTTTTTAACGACGCAAGTGACAAAGACTTAGACCTCTAGCCAGTCGAGAGAAATAATGCAAATCAAGGATAGCACGCTTTACTGTCAGTGCCATGATTGAATGTTCAACACGCCCTAATGTTTGTACGGTGTACCGGCAGCAGTTTTATCCCTAATTGACGATAAAACAGGGTTAAAAATAAAAAACCCAGCCAAACAGCTTAGCGCGCTAATCTATCGCGATTGTAACGGATTGTCGCCTAAGAGGATAAGGCTGATTTGTAAAATTCGGCTATATTTACATAAAAACATATAAAAAAAGAGGCCTTGAGTACAAGACCTCCTTTATTAGTCACTGATATCAGTCGTGTTTACTTCATCAATAGCTCGTTGACGCGTTTTAGATACGCGGCTGGGTCGTCAAGTTGACCACCGTCGGCCAATAGTGCTTGATCAAAAATCACTTGCGCCAGCTCATCAAACTGCTCGCTGGTTTCTAGTTTTTTGATCAGCGGATGCTCTGGGTTGACCTCCAAGATAGGCTGCGTCTCTGGCACTTCTTGACCCATTTGCTTGAGCATCTGAATCATCTGCGGTGACAGCTCACCCTCTGCAGTAACGAGTATCGCAGGACTATCGACTAAGCGGTTCGATACGCGTACGTCTTTAGCACGTGCGCCTAGGGTCGTTTTGAGTTTATCAACGACTGGCTTCATGGCCTCTTGCGCCTTTTCCGCTTCCGCTTTTTCTTCTTCGTCTTGCAAATCGCCCAAATCTACCGCACCTTTGGCAATGTTTTGTAGCGGCGTGTCATCAAACTGGGTCAAGAAGTTCATCGCCCACTCATCAACACGGCTGGTCATCAAGATCACTTCGATGCCTTTTTTCTTAAACAACTCAAGCTGCGGGCTGTTTTTGGCAGCAGCGAGGTTGTCTGCCGTGAGATAGTAGATGGCTTTTTGCCCATCTTTCATACGCGCTTTATAGTCCTCAAAGCTGGTCTCGACCTTGTCATTAGTGCTGGTGGCATAGCGCAGCAACTTGGCAATACGCGCTTGGTTGCCCATGTCCTCGCCTAGGCCTTCTTTGATGACATCACCAAACTCGCTATAGAACTGCGCAAATTTTTCTTGCTTGTCGCTGTCCTCGCTGTTGGCAAGGCTTGCCAGCAAAGTCAGTACGCGGCGCGCGTTACCATCACGGATGGATTTTACATCGCGTGACTCTTGCAACAGCTCACGGCTGACGTTCAGTGGTAAGTCAGCAGAGTCGATCACCCCTTTGACAAAGCGCAGATACATCGGTAGTAGCTGCTCTGCTTCATCCATGATAAAGACGCGTTTGACATACAGCTTTAGCCCGTGCTGCTGCTCGCGTGTGTACAGATCCATTGGCGCTTTTTTAGGAATATATAACAGCTGGGTGTACTGCACGCGGCCTTCGACACGGTTGTGTGTCCATGTGAGCGGATCGTCCATGTCATAAGTGATGTTTTTATAAAAATCGATATATTCATCATCTTCGATTTCAGATGCTGAGCGTGTCCACAGCGCACTGGCTTTGTTGATGGTTTCCCACTCATCGGTCAAGACCATCTGGCCGCCGGCTGGTGCGTCGCTACTATCATTTTCGTCCGCCCCTTCCTCTTTGACATCTTCTTGCCAAACTTCTTTACGCATCTGAATCGGCAAGCTGATGTGATCTGAGTATTTGTTGACCAAACGCTTGATCTTTCCGCGGTCTAGGTAGTTGTCTTCACCTTCACTGTATTCTTCTTTTAAGTGCAGCGTGATACGGGTGCCGCGAGTGTCTTTTGTGATGGTCTCAACCGTAAAGCTTCCCGTGCCATCAGATACCCAGCGGACGCCTTGATTGGCAGGCTCACCAGCTTTGCGCGACTCAACGGTGATGGTGTCGGCCACAATAAATCCTGAATAAAAACCCACCCCAAACTGACCGATCAGCTGACCGTCTTGTTTTTGCGACTCAGACAGCTTATCTAAGAAAGCTTTGGTGCCTGATTTGGCGATGGTACCTAGGTTTTCGATGGCATCGGCTTCATTCATACCGATACCATTATCGATAAAGCTGATGGTTTTGGCCTCGGTGTCGACATCGATGCGAATTTTAAGCTCGCCGTCGTCTTCATAAAGGCTGTCATCGTTGGTGGCTTCAAAGCGCAACTTATCACAAGCGTCCGAGGCGTTGGAGACCAGCTCACGAACGAAAATATCGGCATTAGAATATAGCGAATGGGTCACCAAGTGCAGTAGCTGGGCGACTTCTGCTTCAAAACTGTGTTTTTTTACATCAGCGGAACTTTGATTGTCCACTTGGGTCTGCTCACTCATAAAAACTCCTATTATTCATACCAAAGATGCTGTCATCAGCAGCGGTGAATCACAAATTTCCAATACCAACAGTATGGCATCTCTGGCCATAAAGGCTGGGCGATAAATACTGTTAGGCTGGTTAATCAGATAGGGGCACAGGCAAAAATTTCAAGCCAAAATACCGCAAAAACCAAGATTGGCCATAAAAATCGTCCACAAAAAAACCGCCTAAGTTGGCTTAAGCGGTTTTTATGATTTTTTAGCATTGAGTGGCATTGCCTCGCTTGCCACCTCTAGGCGCGCCAAGCGATGCGTCGCGGCTTATAGACAGCTTGGCAGATGACGCACTGGATCAGCGTCACGGGCAGCCATCGCATCTTCGACGCTCAAGCCCAAAGCCTTGGCCACGCCCTCACCATACGCAGGGTCACACCAGTGGCAGTTGCGAATATGACGATACTGGATAAAGTCTGGCACGCCTGCCATGTTTCTGGCGGTATTATCAAACAAGACCTGCTGCTGCTCAGCACTCATCAAATGAAACAACGCGCGTGGCTGGCTAAAGTAGTCACTGTCGTCTTCGCGAAAATCATAGTGCGCCGCATCGCCATCAATCTTTAAGGGTGGCTCGGCATAATCAGGCTGCTCCTGCCACTGGCTAAAGCTGTTTGGCTCATAGTGTGGGCGGCTGCCATAGTTGTCATCGACGCGGCCTTGACCATCACGGTGGTTGCTCATCACAGGGCAACGCGGTTTGTTGACAGGGATCTGCTGATGGTTGACACCGACACGGTAACGCTGGGCATCTGCGTAGTTTATCAAGCGATTTTGGAGCATTCTATCTGGTGAGACGCTGATACCTGGGACTAGGTTGCTAGGTGCAAACGCAGCTTGCTCGACATCGACAAAATAGTTGTCAGAGTTTTTGTTTAGCTCAAACTCACCCACTTCGATAAGCGGATAATCCCCTTTCGGCCATACTTTGGTCAAGTCAAACGGATGATAAGGGACGGTATCTGCCTCAGCTTCTGGCATGATTTGCACGTACATTTTCCACTTCGGAAAATCGCCTTTTTCGATAGCATCGTATAAGTCTTTTTGATTACTTTCACGATCCATACCGACGACTTCACGAGCTTCGTCATCGGTTAAGTTTTTGATGCCTTGCTGCGTACGGAAATGAAACTTCACCCAATAGCGCTCGCCCGCTTCATTCCAAAAGCTGTAGGTGTGTGAGCCAAAGCCATGCATGTGTCTGTACGAGGCTGGGATGCCGCGATCACTCATGACGATGGTAACTTGGTGAAAGGCTTCTGGTAATAAAGTCCAAAAGTCCCAGTTGTTGGTCGCTGAGCGCATGTTGGTACGTGGATCGCGTTTGACCGCTTTGTTTAAATCTGGGAATTTGCGTGGGTCGCGTAAAAAGAACACAGGCGTGTTGTTACCGACCATGTCCCAGTTACCCTCTTCGGTATAAAACTTCAAAGCAAAACCGCGAATGTCACGCTCTGCATCGGCCGCGCCGCGCTCGCCTGCCACAGTACTAAAGCGCGCAAACATCTCGGTTTTTTTGCCCACTTCGCTAAAAATAGCCGCGCGGGTATATTTGCTGATGTCGTTGGTCACGGTAAAGGTACCAAACGCGCCTGAGCCTTTGGCATGCATACGGCGCTCTGGAATCACTTCGCGGGCAAAATTGCCAAGCTTTTCATTGAGCCAGATATCTTGAGCCAATAATGGGCCGCGCTTGCCTGCGGTCATGCTGTTTTGGTTGTCAGCGACTGGTGCGCCATTACCCATGGTCAATTGGGTCGGGGCGTAAGGGCATTTTTTATCACTCATGGTTATACTCCTGTAAAAACAAATGAAAGTGCCAAACTTATACTGAATACGCTTCTAGCAGTACATCTAGAATCCTCGTCAGTTTGTTTGAAAATCGGTGATTCTTGTTCAGATAAATTTTGTTCATAGTAACCTGCCTGTGCAGTTATCTTACCTAGCCTTTGCTTGATTACTATTACAACTGATTTATATTGTTTTGTATAATCAATTAATCACATTATTTCATTTTATTTTTCAGAACTATAGAATACTTTGCGATAATTGCATGGTTCTGACTCTGCCTTGCTTTCGTTAATATGACCAGCATAGCTAGCATGGTCGCGAATGCGGCGTATAAGCTCGCTCACCTCCTTTATACTAGCGCGGCATCGGGCGGATGGTCAGTATTTGCTCGCTACGACCAAAGGGGCCATGCACATCGTGGAGCACAGCACTGGTCAGCCCGATACCATCAGCGCCATACTGCTGTACTGCCTCGATACCGAGCCAGCGACCTTTAGGGACACGGTGCATATGGATTTGCAGGTCTGTATTGGGAAACATCCACTCTAGTTTTGACAGCCCTAAACCCAGTCTTGGTACCACGCCATTGGCAGTATCGACCATGCCCAGCAGATGCACCATATCATCAGTGGGTACGCCCTCTACCATCTCGACATCGTTGGTTATCCAAACCATGCCGCGACCTTCTCGGCGATCTGGAGCGGCCACCAAGCGCACACTTTCGATAAAGCCGCCCGGCCAGCCTTTCATACCCTCCCAAGCAGGCAACGTTTCTGGCTTATGCTGTGCTGGTTGATCCTCAATGCCAGCGATGGCGCTGGTGTCTTGCGTCAGCAGTCGCCATGCCCTAGCAATAATGGCATCTCGACCACGGCTGCTCATTACCGCCTCGACAAGCTCGATGGTCTTACCTGGGCGAATACAGCGCGTAGTGATGGTAAACTCATCAAGCGGTATCAGCCCCAAAATATCTAAGCTAATACGAGCAATGCGCATGTTTTTTTGCGGCGCATACCCTTGCAGCTCAGCGCTCAGCACCCCAGTGGCTGGGGCCATATGCTGTTCGTGCTCATTCCAAGCGCCTTGTGCATGCTGGGTCGGCTGATAATGCGCGACACTGACACCCTCTGCCAATGGTTCGCGTTTGACCAATTTGTAATACGCTGACATAGTTTTCCTTAATATTTTCGATTCTCTTTTGTATTTAAAGTACACTATTTATGACCGCAAACTGTCTGGCTGATCTTGCCTGACTTATCGTCGACGTGTACCTTATATGAGCTTGATTGGAGTAACGTGTTGCGGGATTCGATAAGCATACGTTATTTGCTCAATCGTTGTTTTTGCATGGTCAGCAGTGTGCGACTCTTGACCATGATAAATAGAAAAAACGCCATCACCGCAATCAGTACGCCATATAAGACGCTATAACCCTTTATAAACTGAGCGGTATTGAGTAGCAGCAACAGCACCAAGACGATGGTGACAAAGGTATTGATTTTTAGCTGCTTGTTGATCTCATCTAGCGTGGCTTCTGCTAAGACAAACTTTGTTTTTGGCTGCTGTTGACTCATATCACTTGCCTACTTGAGTGACCGGAATGCGCAGTGCTTTTGGCAGGCTAAACGTCACGTTTTCTTCGATACCCGATAGCTCGCTTGGCAAATCGCCACCCCAGTCTTGTAGCTGCTTTAGTACTTCTTGGATCAGGACTTCCGGCGCTGAGGCACCAGCCGTCACCCCGATACTCTGCACACCCTCCAGCCAGCTTTTGTCCATCTCGCTGGCATTATCTATCAGATACGCTCGGCAATCCATACGTTCGGCCAGCTCGCGCAGACGGTTGGAGTTTGATGAGTTTGGTGAGCCAACGACCAACACCACTTCACAGCGGCCCGCCAAATCTTTGACCGCATCTTGGCGGTTTTGGGTGGCGTAGCAGATATCGTCTTTACGGGGACCTTGAATACTTGGAAACTTATCGCGCAATGCATCGATGACGCGCGCGGTATCATCCATCGATAGTGTGGTTTGGGTGACAAACGCTAGGCGCTCAGCGTCTTGGACACTGAGTGCAGCCACATCACTTTCATTTTCGACCAGATGAATCTGACCGCCATGCCTACGGTTAAATCGCCCCATGGTGCCTTCGACTTCTGGATGTCCAGCATGGCCGATCAGCACAGCATCCATGCCCTCTTGTGCAAACTTTGCCACTTCGATATGCACTTTGGTGACGAGCGGACAAGTAGCGTCAAATACCGTCAAATCGCGGCGCTCAGCCTCATCCTCGACCGCCTTTGATACTCCGTGTGCTGAAAAGATAACGATGGAGCCATCTGGTACTTCATCCAACTCTTCAACGAATACCGCGCCGCGATTGGCCAAGTCTGAGACCACAAATTTATTATGTACCACCTCGTGTCGGACATAAATGGGCGGCTCAAAACGTGTCAATGCTTCGTTGACAATCGCAATAGCGCGATCGACACCAGCACAAAATCCCCGCGGATTGGCAAGATAAATTTGCATAAAAAGGCCTATCATTAGATAATTTGTATTTAAGACTATATAAAACGTCTCACAACAGCTTGGAGTAAGCTTTGATTGAAGGTTTGGGATAAAACCCATGCGTTACTGTAGCATAATTTGCTTTTATTGCCTTTGAAATTCCTGCGCTGGTCACAGTTAGTAAGTGGTAGTCATGTGACTACCGCCTACTGATGGGCAGGTGCTTTATTATGCGTAACGGCTGTTTATCACGGTACCAATCAACCCTGCTATCGCCATAAATGATGGCGATTTTTCTTTTTACCAGCTTTTTATATTTATTAGGGCACTCGCTACTAGGACACACTGTATGACAGGTTCACTATTTATCATCACCGCCGCTTCAGGTACTGGCAAGACCTCACTGGTAAAACAGCTATTGGCTACCACCAATGACTTGACTGTCAGTGTGTCACATACCACGCGCGCGCCGCGTCCAGGCGAGGTCGATGGTCAGCATTATCATTTTACTGATGTCGACAAATTCGTCGCCGCCATCCATGACAATCAGTTTTTGGAGCATGCCGAGGTGTTTGGCAACTATTATGGCACCTCAGAGCAAAGCGTACGGGCGCAGTTAGACGCAGGCGTGGAGCTACAAGTCAAAAAAATCTTTACGGACGCGGTGATGATTTTTATTTTACCGCCCAGTATCGACACCCTGCGTCAGCGTCTATCGACACGCGCGCAAGACTCGATGGAGGTCATCGAGCAGCGTTTGGCCGGTGCAGTGACGGAAATGGCGCAGTACGTCCATTTTGATTATGTGATTATAAATGACAACTTTGAGGTGGCATTGACTGAGCTAAAGGCCATTATCGTCGCTGACAGGCAGACCCTAAGCCGCCAGCAGCAGCGCTACCATCGCACCATTGCCAATTTGCTCGGCACTCAGGCAGACTAAAACATCAGACAAATGAACACATTAAAAGGGCGGCGTGCCAGATTTTGCGCAGTAGAGATAAAAAAGCAACGACGCGGCGGGGCAAAAAATGCTATAATGTCTAGCTATCCCCCTTTATATATTTTTGATATTATTTTTATTGAGTGGCGGCCATCTTCGCCACTTAATAAAAACAACCGAGGTAGCTATTTATGGCACGAGTGACGATTGAAGATTGTTTAGATAACGTAGATAATCGCTTTGAGCTGATTTTAGTCGCAAGCAAGCGCGCCCGTCAATTGGCCAAAGGTATCGCTGAGCCAATGGTTGATGTCGATAATGACAAACCAACGGTTTTGGCATTACGTGAGATTGCTGCTGGCAAAATCACCCGCGATATTTTAAATCAGCCAGAGCATAACTTTGCAACCAGCTCATTAGACTTAGCCCTGTCAGGTGATCATAGCTTTTAATCTTTAATCGTGGTTTGATAGACCAACCAGATTAAGGCGGGCTATATATGTCCCAAAAGCCGTTATATCACCCTGACAAAAGAGACCACAGCATAGGCTGTGGTTTTTTGGTTGTATCAGTTGTAATCACCACTGAGACCCCAAAATATACCACTGAGTAGGATTTTTTAGATTTTTTGCCGCGCGATTTGCTTAGCTGTTGACATTGAATGCGATTTACGATTAATTAGAAGGTGCACGGCTCCCACTCTCGCGTTTTCTATAAAGAGCTCATATTTTGTCAGCCGCCGCTTATCTTGATCGATGATTGATTGTTATCGCAGTTGCCTAGCCATAAAAAGCAGCCATAAAAACTGGTCATAAAACCCAGTCATCAAATATAGGATCGTCACTTTATGATTCAAACCTTGCCCAAACTCAGTCATCACCTAGTCGATGAGGCTCAATATAACTTATTGCGCTCAGTAGGCTACCTCACTGCCGACGAGCGCCGTGATGTTATTGATGCCTGTGAGTTTGGTGACATCGCCCATATCAAGGATAAGCGCAAATCAGGGGAGCCTTATATCACCCACCCTATTGCGGTCGCTGAGATATTGGCAGGTTTTCGTTTGGATCGAGATACCATCATTGCGGCGATTTTGCATGATACGGTGGAGGATACTGAGGTCAGTGATGAGCAAATCGCCGAGCGCTATGGCAAAGCCGTAGCCAGATTGGTCGATGGTGTCACCAAGCTAAGAACACAAAGCTGCCACTTTTCATAAGATTTTGACCGCGACCCTCGCAGATCCACGAGTATTGATCATCAAGCTGGCAGATCGCCTGCACAACATGTCGACATTGGATGCGGTGCGCCCAGAAAAACAGCGCACCACCGCACAAGAAACGCTGGATTTTTATGTGCCCTTTGCGCGGCTGATGGGTCTCAATGACATCGCCGATTATATCGAGGTACTGTGCTATCGCAACCTTGACTCTGAGATGTACAACAAGCTCTCAGATAAGCTGTTGCAGCATGGCTTGGGGCGCAATTTTCAACGAGAAGCCATTCATCGCTATCTGAGTATCGTGTTAAATAACTTAGATCTAAACGGTCTGGTCAAGGTCTTGGACAACCGCGTGGTGATTTACCGACAGTTTTTTCGCAACCGCGGCGAAATCAATGCGCTATTGCGTCATTATGCGTTTGAGATCGTACTCGACAATATCGAAGCTTGCGATAAGCTCGCCTATTATCTGATCAAAAAATACCAAATCGACGACACCCATATTGCTGATAATATTCGCCGCCCGCTGCCAGGTGGCAATCAGTCGCTGACGCTCATCTACGAGCGCGACAATGACGTGGTCAAAGTTACGATTTTGACCAAGCAAATGCAAAGCGCGGCAAGGCTTGGGGTCATCGGTGCTGAGCACGCCTCTGATGTCAGTCAATCGGTCATTCAAGCGTCCTTGCGTAACATGAAGGATTTGGTCGAAGAAGACAGCTTAAATGATGGCAATCCTGACTTTTCGGCGGCCGTCTCTACCATTAACGAGCTGATGGATTACCTACACTCTAGCAAAATCATTTGTTATAGCCCCAAAGGCCGAGCCTACGAGCTGCCGCAAGGCGCCACCGCCCTAGACTTTGCTTATGCTGTCGGCCCGATGGTTGGCAACGTCGCTGTCGGCGCCAACATCGATGGCAAAAAAGCCAAACTGGGCACGGTGGTCAAAAATGGCCAACTGGTTGAAATCGAGGTCGACAACCACTCAGAGCCAAAAGCAGAGTGGCTTGGGTTTGTAGCCACCAACAAGGCCCGTGAAGAGATATTGCGCTGGTTTAAAGACTTGTCCGCTGCTGACAAACAGCATCATGGAAAGCAAGCCTTAGATCGCGCGCTTAAGACTTATCAAAAAAGCCTTGACGATCTGACAGACAGCGACTGGAAAAACCTAACTGAATGGCGCGGTTTGACAGAAAAAAACACCTTATTTGAGCAAATCAGCTCTGGCACATTGCTGCCTCAGCTGGTCGTTACCCGTTTATTTAGTGACGAAGTCAACGACCTACACGCGCAAGAGAATAGCGATGACATGACCCAGCCGCAGCAGCTGATCGCCAACGCCTCAGGGGTTGAGATCAACTTTGCCAACTGCTGTCATCCAATCTACGGCGACCCTATTGTCGGTCATTTATCGCGCCACGGTCTGGTCGTCCATCGTCATAAGTGTTTTTCGCTTGATGACATTCGTAAAGACAATCCTTATCAGGTCATTCAACTGCGTTGGCGCAGCGATAAAGCTGTCAACCAAAGCGAGGCGGGCGAGACGGGGATCAAAAATAACGGTAAGGTTCGTTTCCCCGCTTATCTTAAACTCTCTATTGCCTTGAGCGATGAGCAAATCAGTGAAGTGATTTATCACTTGCGCCAGCTCAATATAGGCGTCGAAAAAATCGATGTTCGCAGCAGCGATACCATCCTCCATATCGTGGTACGTAGCCGCAACCACTTAGCGCAGGGTATCCGCGAGCTGCGCTCATTACTCGGCTTCCCCAATATTATCCGTCTATATCAGCTATAGCGCTAAATGGCGGCCAGATGTGTCGCTCTATCGTCGAATCCAAATAAATCAGACACATGGCTATCAAGTCATGTTTATATCGGATTGACGATCGCACAAGCAGCTTTTGACGGCTTTTGATGACGCGGCAAATTATAAAACGCGGCGCGATGCTCAGAGGTTTTTAGAAAGCAGTAAACAATGCTAAACTGGGCAGCTTGCAGCAAGACAGTACAGGCTGTCACTGTATGCTCAAAATCCAACTGATAAACCCATCTAACAACAGATAACAAGGATATCCTATGACTCGTCAAACCATCCAAACAGACAAAGCACCTGCCGCCGTTGGCACTTACTCACAAGCCGTCAAAGTTGGCAACACTGTCTATGTCTCAGGTCAGCTGGGTTTTGACCCAGACACCATGGAGCTAAAAGAAGGCTTTGAAGCACAAGCCAAGCAAGTATTTGCCAACCTAAAAGCCGTTTGTGAAGCCGCTGGCGGTAGCTTAAGTGACGTGGTGAAGTTCAACGTTTCTTTGACCGATCTAAGCGACTTTGCCGTGCTCAACGATGTGTTTGCCGCCAACCTAAGCGAGCCATACCCAGCGCGCGCGGCGGTACAAGTCGCTGCGTTGCCAAAGGGCGGCGTGGTTGAGATCGAAGCCATCATGTATATTGAGTAAGCCTACCTCTCAGATCTGTGTTGTAACGATAAGCTTAGCACCCTGCTAAGCTTATTGGTTTTTAGCAGTGAATAGCTGAATAGAGTCTAGGGCGTGTTGAACATTCAACCATGGCACTGACAGAGACTATTTGTGACTGTTCAACACGCCCTACTAAATATTCAAATATTTTTGGTTAATGCGGCGTTATTTCGACTTTAGTACCTAACGCTGCCTATGCCGACCATGTAAATCATCGTCTGTGGCAATGATACTTCTCTAATAAGACGGCGACGCCTTTTATGTTGGTACAAGTTGCTCTACCTGTGCCCCTTTACCGGGTATTTGACTATCGCCTGCCAGCAGCTACGCAGGCCACCGCTGAGCCTAGCGCGCGTCCAGCAATCGGTAGCCGTGTCGAAGTTCCTTTCGGTCGCCAGACACTTATCGGTATCGTGGTTGCTCATATTGCTGCCGCCGATAGCAGCGTACCACTAAATAAGCTCAAATCTATCTATCGATGCTTGGATGACGAGCCTATCTTAAACGCGGCGATGCTAAAGCTTGCTTACTGGCTGGCACGCTACTATCACTATCCACTGGGCGATGTGTTTGGCGTGATCTTGCCGACGCTGGTGCGTCAAGCCGCTAGACCTTTTGATCACGCACTGGCGCATACTGCCGAACATCACTGATGACGACTTTCATCCCAATGCCAAAAAACAAAAACAGCAGTTTGATATGCTCAAATTGCACGGCGAGCGCGGTGCCAGCGAAGACGTTTTATTATTAGAAGGCATGCAGCGGCCTTTTTTAAAGACACTGGAAGAAAAAGGACTCATCGAGCGCTATATCGAGACAAAACAAGCACCGACGCCTGTCAAACTGGCCAAACTGCCACTTGATCTCAATGACGAGCAACAACAGGCGGTCAGCACCATCATCGCCGCTCACAAAGCTGGCCGTTATACTGGGTTTTTATTAAACGGCATTACTGGTAGCGGTAAGACCGAAGTGTATTTACAAGTCATGCAAGCGGTACTTGAGGCGGGCAAACAGGTTTTGATTTTGGTACCAGAGATTGGCTTGACACCGCAGACGCGCGCCCGTTTTGCCAGCCGTTTTGCCGCAGATATCGTGCTGCTACACTCTGGCATGAACAACACCCACCGCCTGCAGGGCTGGCAAGACTGCCGTACAGGACACGCCCAAATCATCATTGGCACACGCTCAGCAGTGCTCTATCCTTTTGCCGATTTAGGGTTGATTGTCGTTGACGAGGCACATGATGGCTCGTATAAGCAGCAAGACACCCTGCGCTACCACGCCGCAGATGTCGCGCTTTATCGCGGCGTGCAATACAACATCCCCGTCATCCTCGGTACCGCCACCCCTTCGCTTGAGCACCTAAAATTGGTCGATGATGGCAAACTCATAGAATGTCAGCTATCGACACGGCCAGGCAATGCCAAGCCTGCGCCCATGCAGCTTATCGATGCGCGTCTGCAAAGTACGCACCAGCAGACAACAGACGACGGCGCCCGCTACGATACTGGACTGACAGACGCCATGATTGGGGCAATACGGCAAACCCTAGAAGCTGGCGATCAGGTGCTGGTGTTTTTAAATCGGCGCGGCTACGCACCTGTCTTATTGTGCGAAGCTTGCGGCTGGCAAGCAGATTGTCCACGCTGTGATGCGCATTTAACAGTACACTATAGCCGCCAAAACAGCAGTAATGCCTATCTCAAATGCCACCACTGCGACTGGCAAGCTTATATTCCAGCGGTGTGCCCTGACTGCGGCAGTCAAAACTTGGATGCCAAAGGTATAGGCACGACCAGGCTTAGCGAAAATTTGCACGCGATTTTTGCCAATCCGCAAACCAGCAAAGAGCTTTACCCGATCATTCAAATCGATCGTGATACCACAAGGCGCAAAGACAGCTGGGAAAATATTTATCAGCGTATCAATCAAGGTGATCCTGCTATCTTGGTTGGCACGCAGATGGTCGCCAAAGGTCATCACTTTCCAAACGTTACCTTGGTGTGCTTGCCCAACGCCGATCGCGGCTTTTTGTCCGCAGATTTTCGCTCGCCTGAGCATACCGCGCAGCTGATGATTCAGGTCGCCGGTCGAGCAGGACGCGGCGACAAGGCTGGACGCGTGCTGATCCAGACGCTACAGCCTGACAACGCGCTACTGCTAAAGCTGGTAAAAGACGGCTATCTGTCATTTGCGCGGGATCTACTACAAGAGCGCAAAATGATGGGACTGCCGCCTCATACCCATGCCGCGCTGATTCGCTGCGAAGGCAAAACCCTAGCCGCCACCATGCAAGCGCTCAAAGATGCCATCGCTATCTTGCCCAGTAACCACAATTTGGCCGTGCTCGGGCCCATCGATGCGCCCATGAGCAAAAAAAACAGCCGCTACCATGCCCAGCTACTTCTCATCGCCAAAGAGCGCGGACAGCTCCACCAAGTACTGAACCACTGGTGGCAACCCGTACTGGCGCTACCCAGCGCTAAATATCTAAAACTGACTTTAGATATCGACCCTGTCGGCTGGTAGGCTGACACCTCAAACCTATCACCATTTCTTCTTATTATTCTTAGGCTCCTAAACGTATAGTCAGTTCAAAATAACATGGTGATAAATTGAAGACTGCTACTGGAGTGAATGTTGCGCAGCCTCTGTGATAACAGCACGCAAGGAAAATTTATACCAGTAGCACGATGTCATTTTTGCAGTGAATCGACGATAGCTTACTGGCTGCATTTTTACCTCGTCGTTACAGCTTCTAATACGCGGCTATGTTAGATTTATCATTAGTCCTTGAAGTTATTTACCATAAAGTCTTAATAAATTTGAGTAACGTTATGAGTCAAGAAGATCCTAGTCATAAGCAAAATAAGCATTTGCCTCCAAGTGAGCCTATTGATGTCTATAAAAGCAACGATAGTAACTATACTGCTGGCAATCAA
>NZ_JAPEHS010000033.1:0-28695 GCF_028823565.1 Psychrobacter sp. A3 | reverse complement strand
GTCAGTGCCATGGTCGAATGTTCAACACGCCCTAGTTATGGGTATTACGATTTTAAACCCATGGCATAATTTGCCACCAGCGGTTTGATATTGGGCAGTTTATCAAACGCCACCAGTGCCATGTTACGCGCCAGTTTGATGGCTGGATTGGGATGGGTAAAGCCATGGACGACCGCATCACAAAAACGAATGACGCGCTTTTGGTCGGTTTGTCGGGCTTTTTCGTAGCGCGTGAGCAATGCCGGACTACCGATATCCTCGCCTCGCAGCACTTGCGCGCTCAGCATTTTTGCCAGTACGTGAGCATCGCGCATACACAGATTAAAGCCTTGACCTGCCACGGGATGCAAGGTGTGGGCGGCATTACCCATGATGACGCAGCGGCCAGCGACTTGTTTATCTGCCAGTACGCGCGTCAGCGGGTAGGCACCGCGGCGACCAGCGTTGACAAACGTGCCAGCACGCTCACCAAATGCTCCCTGCAACGTCGCCAAGAAATGCGCATCATCTTCTAGGTATCTTGTCTCTTCGCCTTTTGGGCAGACCCAAACCACCGAGCGTCTGTAGCCTTGTTGATATTCCTCATTGCCATCGCCTTCTGGGTCGGTCAATGGCAGCACCGCCAGTGGCCCTGCTGGACTAAAGCGCTCAATGGCGACATGGTCGTGCGGCTTATCCGTCTCTACCACTCCGACGATGGCGGTCTGCTGATAGTCATACGTCGTCGTGCCAATGTCCAATAACTGGCGCACGGTAGAGTCGCGACCATCGCAAGCGACCAGTAGACTGGCCTGCAGCTGCTGCTCGTGCTCTTCTTCGCCGTAGTAGCTAAAGCTGAGCGTCACGCCATCAGGCTGCTGCTCGACAGCGATGACGTTGGCATTATCAATGATACTAATCAGCGACTCCTGCTGCGCGGCCAGTAGTAGCTTACGCCCCAGCCAAGCGTTTTCCATCACTTGCCCAAACGACTCGACTTGCTCGTCCGCCTTATTTAATTGCGCGCGGCCAAAGCTGCCTTGCTCGCTGATCTGTACCGCATCAATACGGCAGGCATGGCTTTGTAGCTCATCCCACAGCCCAATCTCTTGATAGATCTGTACGGTACGCCGCGACAGAGCGGTGTTGCGACTGTCCAAATAATGACTGCGCGTACGGTCATCGTGCGGGCTGATGGTTGGGTAACTGTTTTTTTCGAGCAAGGTACTTTTGATGCCGTGATGCGCTAATAGCAAGGCAAAAGATAAGCCGACGTGACCGCCGCCGGCGATCAGTACTTGCTGCTCAGTGATTGCTGCTTTTTTTCTGACAGTTGATGACGTTGCATTGGTATTTTGCATCATGCTATTCCTAATCATATTGCTTTTAATGGTGTGCTTTCTTATTTTTCAGGCGTTATTTATTAATGCCCTAGATTACCACAGTTTGCTTGTGTTTCTGTGCTCTGACACGTATGCAAAGCGTGTACTCGCCTGTTTGCGGTCATATCATAAAAGACTGACATGAGGGTAAGCTACGCCAAAGCATACCTCACCATTGCAGCCGTTTGCCCACCAGCCTGTGGTTGCAATCTACATACAAAAACCCCGCCATCTGGGCAGGCGATGGCTTGAATTTTAAAAACTATCTACCATAATGAAGACAAGACATTGATTTATCATTAACCCCAAAACCAATAATAATTTACCGTTATCTATATCGCTAGCAGATACGCCACCTGCGTGTTAAAAGGCGCGTGACACACTGCCCGCCCAGACACTTTGACGAACGATTTTTATTACTCATTTTATTTTTTATCATTTTATTTTTTATCTCTGAAGCCCGTAGCACTCTCCATGTTGATCTCATCAGACTAGGCGATAGCAGCGGGTACACAACACAAGGATAATCGCTTGACTGATTCTATGAGCCGCCGTATAAAGTTTGAATCATTGACCCCAGCACAGCTCAAAACCGTGCTTGGTGAATACAACAACCATATGAAATACCTACAAGATCGCCTCGATATCAAGATCATTCAACGCCAAGGCGACTTTTGCCTGAGCGGAGATGTGACTGCGGTCGAGCGCGGCGAACGCATCATTTATAAACTGGTCGATGAAGCGCAAAACACCAAGGATATCAGTGCAGAAGAGCTGCATTTGATTATCCAATCGAGCGTCTCCCGCGATGAAGACATGGCAGACGATGAGCAAGAGTCTGCCGATGATGAGAGCGATACAGCTGATTTGGATTCGGCAAATGAGTTTACCCCCATTAGCCTGCGCACGCGCAAAGGCCGTATCATCCCGCGCGGGGGCAACCAGCAGCGCTATGTCAAAAACGTGCTCAGCTCCGATGTGTCCTTTGGTATTGGGCCTGCCGGTACCGGCAAAACGTATCTGGCGGTGGCCTGCGCGGTCGATATGCTAGAGCGCAATGAGATTGAGCGCATACTACTGGTACGTCCAGCGGTAGAAGCTGGGGAGAAGCTTGGGTTTTTACCCGGTGATCTCACACAAAAGATTGACCCCTATCTGCGCCCACTCTACGATGCCCTTTATGAGATGCTTGGCTTTGAGAAGGTCGGCAAATTGATCGAGCGGCAAATCATCGAGATTGCGCCGCTGGCTTATATGCGTGGCCGCACCTTAAACAACTCATTTGTCATCTTGGATGAAGCGCAAAACACCACACCTGAGCAAATGAAAATGTTTTTGACGCGTCTTGGCTTTGGCTCACGCGCGGTCATCACCGGTGACATCTCACAGGTCGACTTGCCACGCGGTACCAAATCAGGCTTGGCACAGGCGATGGATATTTTAAGCGATATTGAAGAGATTCATATTACTAAGTTTGACTCAAAAGACGTGGTGCGCCATCAGTTGGTACAAAAAATCGTCGAAGCCTATGATGTGTTTGATGAAGAGCAAATCGCGCTACAAGAAAAACGTAAGTTTGAGCGCATCAAAGAGCAAGAGCGCAGACAGGCGGTGGCAGATGCAGCCTCTAAGTTGTAGCTAAACGTCATTAAACCGTTATGTCTAACCCAAAAGACCGGATTACTAAACATAGTGATCTGGTCTTTTCGTTAATATTAAATAAAATGAGTCTTGATAAGCATAATATAGTGATTTCAGTATAAAAACGATACAGTGGGACTGGGATGAATTTTACGCAGCATCGAGCGGCGTAGGCACAGCACGTAAGAAAAATTTATACCAGTTCCACGTTGACATACAATGTATCTGTTTTATTTAGAATCGACTATATCCCCCTAAGGTGACGCTATGAACCAATCTAACAACGATAATATGAACGCCCTAAAGATAAATAATCTAGACAAAGTTGAGCTTGATGTCAGCGCTCTTGATAGTATCGATGAAGGATTAATCAGTCGTTACTACAGTGCAGATCGCCTATTGCCAATCATGGCTGCAACTTTGAAATATATAGATAGACGTATAGAAAACGGTCTGATGCTTCCTTATTTTACAGATATTAGTCTTGAGACGTGGCAGCACAAAATCAAAGCGCTAGATATCTATATTAATGACAAAACTGAAGGTCGTGAATTAAATCTGGAAGCACGGGGCAAGGATTATGCGACCAATATCTTATCCTATCCAAGCGACTTACCCGTCGCCATTATTGACTTGATGCCGACCCTACCACTCGGCGAGCTGATCGTCTGTCATGAAGTCGTGGAACGAGAAGCCGCCGAACAAGACAAGACCGTCGCGCAGCATATCAGTCATTTACTGGTACACGGTATGCTGCATTTATTAGGCTTTGATCACGAGCTTGGACAAGCTGAGCAAGAGGAGATGGAAGGGTTTGAGATAGAGATTTTGGCAAGTCTTAACCTACCAAATCCCTATCTACCAAACGCTTGAATTTGACGAGATGGTTTTTGACCGAACCCATCCCTTAGAACAAACACCTAATAATCAACTATTGTTCATTATTTAGTCGTGGGCTCAGTCTTTAGTCATGGGCAGTTTTTGCGACTGACCCATTTGATTAATCATCTGATCCAAGCCTTTGACATGGACGCTACGCTGCGGGAATGGAATCTCAATCTTTTCATCGTCTAAAGCGTATTTAAACTGCTCAAGCAAATCACACTGCATCGTCCACCAATCAGCATTGGTCGTCCAGACATTGAGGGTCAAATCTACCGAATTGTCGCCCAGATTGGTCACGCGTACGATAGGCTCAGGGTCGGTAAAGGCCATTGGGTTGCTTCTGGCCAAGCTCAGCATCACCTCTTTGGCAGTTTTGATATCGGCATCGTAGCCGATCCCAACCGTGATATCGACGCGGCGATTGGGCAGCGCCGTATAATTGGTCACCGCAGAGGTGGTGATATCGCCATTTGGGATGATGATATCGTGGTTATTGATCGTGGTCAGGTGGGTGTTGATCAATGTAATCTCGGTCACCGTCCCTGTGTAGCTGCTAATCTGTACATAATCACCGCGCACAAAGGGGCGAAAAGTAACGATCATGATACCAGCGGCAAAGTTTGATAGCTGATCCTTTAACGACAGACCAATCGCGACCGCTGCACCACCCAGTATGGCAACGACCGATGTCGTTTGGACCCCAACCTTGCTCAGCGCGGCCAACACCACTACCACCAGTAATACGCCATAAAGCAAGCGCCCTAAAAAGCTGGCCACCGTATCATCTAAATGACTGCGGCGCATAATACCATGAGCAAAGGTAACGGCCTTTTTGGCCAGCCAGCGCCCGACCACAAATATAACGATGGCAAAAGCCACTTTGATTACCAAGCTCAATGCGTTACTGGTCAAAGCAGCAACATCGACTGTAAAACCTAAAAATTCCATACTGACTCTTTTTGTTTAAGTGTATTGTGATATCTAAGTGCCGGTTCGCCTTTGCTGGCAAACGGCTTTTTTTTGATTTGCTGTATCGCTTATTGATACGTCGCTTATTGATACGTCGCTTATTGATACGTCGCTTATTGATACCTCATCCGCTAATACGTCACATTGACTGTATCGCTGTACTGATAAGTGCGTATCAAACGCAGCTCTACAATATCGTTCATGTCTTCGGTAAATTTGCCAAAGGGTGCTGCTTGACGCACTGACTGCTTTGCCGCTTCATCCAATATCGTCGAGCCTGAGCTCTCTAGCAAACGGATGGCTTTGACATTGCCATCACTACTGATAACCACCATCAAGCGTACGTCGCCGGTGATACCCTGCGCCCGAGCTTGCGCTGGATAATGCAGGTTGCCGACCCGCTCGACATGCTCACGAAACGTATTGATATAATCCGCTGCAGCGCCGCGCGTCGTTGAGTTACTATCGACCGTCACCACTTTTGATTTGGTCGCATATATCTGCTGACGCTGGGACAACTGCGCCTCTAATGTCGCGATTTGTTTACGCAGACGCTCTTCTTGCGCCAAGATATCATCTTGCTCTTGCGTACTGTCATTATCAGACTCGACGGTTGCCTGTCGCCAGCTCAAGGTGGTACGCAAGTAGCTTTCTTGATAGCGCTGCTGACGGGTCTGCCGCTGCAAGTTGATCACATCTTGTGTCTCGCTCATTTGCTCAGCTGACAGCGGGCTGACCTGATCGGTTTCTTGCCTGAGCTGCTCTTCTATCGTGCCGCCACCGACCTGCGAGGCGTTGGCGATAAAGTGCGCGTCCTCATTTGGCTGCATGTTGTCCGTTAAGGCCTTGGCCACATCCTGCATCATCGCTGCCGGATCTTGCCCCATAGAAAAACTGATACCAAAAATAATCAGCACATGCACACTCACAGCGATGACGATCGCCATAGGCAGGCTTCTATCGCGCTTAGGGGCTTGCGCTGAAAAATGATAACTTTGTGAGTCTTTAATATAGGCCACAGTTGCTCTCAGCTTAAGGGTATGAGCGTCGCAGCACAAGTCTGCCGCTCATCTATATATCAATGAATAGGCACCGCTAAGCGGTTGACTCATGCCGTGCCGAGGCTATCATAACATGACATAGAATTGCGTCGCCAGCACAACCGCCAAACAGGCGCGCCATCCACACTGCAAACAAATCATTTACGATAAAACGCCTGTGTTCATTTTGAAGCCACGATATTTGTTATATACTGCTTTATAAATGCTATAGTCGAGATACTATAAAACAAATACCCTATTATTGGGATGCTTGCTTTCAATAATATGCAGTAACACAACAAGAAGTGCATACTTTAATAGCGCACTATAAGGATAATACGTTTGAGTGACTTTGATAACATGAGTGATAACGTAAACAATTCAGACAGTTTTGATGAGTACTTTGAAAACATTGGCTATCGTTTTGATGAGTCATTTAGCGACGGCTGGGAGCGCCTCACCCAATCTGTCAAAAACCTTTATAACAAAACCACCGATAAGTTTGAAAACGAGCTATCGCTGCCGGTGGCGCAGCAATACGTCAACGATGCCTTGCAAAAGTTTGTCACCGACAATGTAAAGGCTATCTTAGAGCTGCGCGTTGAGATGCACGACGACTGGTTTCGCCTATACTGTACTATTGATATCTCAGGCATCTATATCGAGGTCGCCAGTAACTTTAGCTTGATTCATGTACAGCTCGATCGCAATGTGCAGCGTTTTGTCTTTGGCCAGCAGACCTATACCGATGTACTAAACCTGCGCTGCGAGTCTTTTATCAAGCGCCAAGGCATCAAGCTGTTTATCTGGTTTTATCATCGTATCCTCAAAAAAGACCCACTCGGCTTTATCTTATCGTATATCAACATTGCTCGTGCCAAAGACGAGGTTATCTACCTCGATATCAACCGCTGGCTAAAAAAGAACAAAAAAATCATCAGCACACTGCACAAGGTGCAGGTCAATTATGGCGAGCTTGAAGAAGAGCAGATGATCTTAAAGACTCAGATCAACTATCGTGACCTACTGGCCGCCAGTAGCAATGAAGATATCATTAGCGATGCCGATGAGCCTGAACTGATGCAAGGCCCGATCAACCCTGTCGCAGATGCCACCGAGCCCAGTCAGGTTTGATCTCCAACTACATGAGCTATCAATCGTACGTAATAAACCATTAAAACGCCGCTACTTTTCGTCTATCAAGTAGCGGCGTTTTTGTACAACGGCAATACAACTTTTATTTATCAGATTTAAGCAAACACCTGTAGCAGCAGCTTTTATCAATACATCAATAGCTTTTACCAATAATTTTCTACCGCGATATTGCCCTCGCCGCGACGGTTCATCACCAGCCCTAATGTCTTTAGGGCTTCTTTGGTGTCCTCTACCATCTCAGGGTTGCCGCAGAGCATCACATGGGTGCTGTCGACATCCAGCGCAATACCTGCACGCTCTTGTAGCGTACCGTCCAATAGCAGCTTTGGCAGGCGCTCCGTCAATACACCGTCGACGGGCTCGCGGGTGACAATGGGGATAAAAATCAGCTTGGCAGGGTTGTCCACCAACGAGCCAAAGTCTGCTTGCAAGCGTTCAATCAGCTCAATATAAGCCAGCTCTTCCACCGAGCGCGCACTGTAGGCCAGTACGATATGCTCGTAGTCTTCCCATGTCTTTAGGTCTTGGAGCATCGACAAGAAAGGTGCCAAGCCTGTACCTGTCGCCAATAACCATAAGTCTTTGGGCAAGGGTTTTTGGTAGCGAGCTAACGTCAAAAAGCCAAATGGTATGGTATTGAGCAGCAGCTCATCACCCACTTCTAAGTGCTGCAACTGCGAGGTAAAAGCGCCATCAGGAATGACAATAGAGAAAAACTCTAACACCTCATCAAATGGTGAGGAGACAATTGAGTAGGCACGAAATACGTCTTCGTCCAATGCTGCTAATGCCTCGTCCTGCTGCTGATAATACTTCAGCCGACTGGGGTTGACCCCCAAACGCACAAACTGACCTGCGGTAAATTTAAAGCTGTCAGGACGACTGACCGTAAAACTAAATAAATTGGGTGTCCACGTGGTTTTACTGAGCACCGTTACTGTCTGAATATTGTCACTCATAATCGTTAATCACTCTCGTTTTTATTAGTCGTTTTCTTTTAATACTTCTATTGATGGTTGTGTTTATTTGTTTTTAAAGGGGCCAAACCAAAAGATGCGCCAAGCTTATCATAAAGCTGGCGCATCTTGGGTGGTTTGCCATCACAGCGGACGGGCGGCACGATAGATTGCCACACTGTAGCGGTTTGTCTGCTACCTATCTATCAGCATATTACTATCAGTACATTACCAGATACGTGCCATGCTCGCCCACTCAATCATACTGTTTGGCAAGATACCAAAGAATAAAATAATCGCTGTGACGGCGATGACCATGATACCACCCGTGCGAATACCCCACTGTCCTGCCACATCAAACTCGATGAATTGCTTAGGACGTTTAAATAAAGTAAGCAACACGCGCAAGTAATAAAACAGACCGATGGCACTGCCTAGGATAATCATCGCAGCCAAGAACCAGTTGGTCCCTTGTACCGCTGCCAATATCGCAAACAGCTTGGTGATAAAGCCTGCGGTAAGCGGAATACCAGCCAGTGACAGCATCATAATAGTCATGACCGCCGTCAGCACGGGACGACGCCAAAATAGCCCTTGATAGTGAGTCAGCTCATCGGCCTCACCTGCCAAGCGATAAGGACTCGACATCAAGGTCACTACCCCAAAGGCACCGATAGAGGTAAAGGCATAGACCGCCATATACATGCTAGAGATGCTATCGGCTGCGGTACCGATACTAACAATAACGATCAGCACATAACCCATATGCGCAATGGATGAATAACCCAATAAGCGCTTGAGACTGGTCTGACGTACGGCTAGTAAGTTACCTACCAATATCGATAAGGTCGCCATCACCATCAGCAGTATCTGTACAGACGGCAGCGCCAATAACGCAGTATCGATTAAGAAACGCACGGCCAAAGCCATCATCGCCACTTTTGAGACAGACGCCAAAAACGTAGCGATAGGAGCTGGTGCACCCTCATAGACATCGGGGGTCCACATATGAAAAGGAGCTGCTGAGAGTTTAAAGGCAATACCGAACAGCATCATCGCCGCCCCAAGTATCAAGAGTGGCGACTCAAATACATTACCCAATACCAAGCTGATCGGTTTGAACGCCAGCGCGCCCACCTCAGCGTAGATAAAGGCCATGCCCATCAGTAGTGTGGCCGATGCGGTCGCTGATAGCACCAGATACTTCAGCCCCGACTCAAGCGAACGATTACGCATATAAGTATAGGCCAATAAGCCATATAGCGGTATCGATAGCATCTCAAGGCTCATAAAGAACGCCGCCAAATGCTGAGCACTGACCATCAGCAGCGCGCCGATTGTCGATAGCAACATCAGCAGATACAGCTCGTCTTTATTGTCCTTTAGGTTGGCAAGATAAGCATAAGACAGCGTACAGCACGCCAATGCACAGATAAAAATCACCACCATATTAAACTGAGCAAAATTATCGATGATAAATAACTGCTCAGCGCTAGGCGCAGCCGCGCCGCTACTGACAATACCCGCCATCTGCGCCAGCAAGGTAAATAGCCCAATGTTTAAGCCCACCACCGTAACAGTACCTGTCACCATATGTGAACGTTTTACCGCGATGGCAATCATCACCACCAACACCGTAATCACTACGGCGATAATCGGTGCGTAAGGTAGCAATCCCATCAAATCATTCATCGTAATATCATTCATGACTTAACGTGCCTCCATTGCATCAAGCAGTTGCATGGCATCTACCTGTGTGACTTGACTGTATATATATGCATTATTGATCCACTGCATGGCGTGACTTGACGTATCGAGGAATGGCTGCGGATACAATCCTAGCCAGACCAAACCTGCTGCTAACATAAGCAGCAACGAAAGCTCACGTTTGCCCAAATCTTTTAGTCTACGCGTCGGCAGACCATGCGATTTGGTTTCGTGTATCGCCAGCGCTTCGATATTGTTTTTACCAAACAAGGCGCGGTGAATCAAAATGAGCGAGTATAGGCCTGCAAATACCAAGCTGAACGTAGCAAAAACCACAAACACAGGATACTGAGCAAATGAGCCAAATAAGATCATAAATTCGCCAATGAAGTTACCCGTACCCGGGATACCCAATAAAGCGGCGCAAAAGAACATCAGTATCGGTGCATAGTAGCGGAACTGACCCCACATACCGCCCATCAAAGTCAGATCGCGCGTATGTAAGCGCTCATACAGCTGTCCTGCCATGATAAAGAGTGCCGCCGAGCTAAGCCCGTGCGCCAGCATCTGAATCATCAGGCCTTGTAAGCTGATGAGCGTACCAGCATAGATGGCTAATACCACAAAGCCCATGTGCGAGACACTGGTATATGCCAATAGACGCTTCATGTCGGTCTGCATAAAGGCGAGCCACGCCCCATAAAAGATACCAATCGTCCCCAAGGTAATGGCAATCGGTGCAAACTCTTGCGACGCGGCTGGAAATAATGGCAAGACAAAACGAATCAAACCATAGGCCGCAGTCTTAATTAGAACCCCAGCCAAATCCACCGAACCTGCTGTTGGTGCTTGAGCGTGCGCATCAGGCAACCAGCCATGAAAAGGTACAATTGGCAACTTCACCGCAAAACCGATAAAGAAGCACAGCATAATGGGATATTCCCAGCCGCCAAGCGAGGTACCGAGCAAGTCATTATAATTAAAGCTGACCACCCCAGTTTGCGCATAGCTGATAATGACCAACACCAAGATACCGATGAGCATGATTAGCCCAGACGCTTGGGTATAAATAAAGAACTTGGTCGCTGCGTACTCTTTGGTTTTGCCCACCACATCATGACCCCATAGCGCGATCAAGAAGTAGATAGGAACCAGCATCATCTCCCAAAAGAAGAAGAACAAAAACAGATCAATGGCTAAGAACACACCGATGACACCGCCCAAGCTCCATAGTAAGTTGAGATGGAAAAAACCCACACGGCGCTGAATCTCGTTCCACGAACAAGCGACAGCGGCAATACCGAGCAGCCCTGTTAGACCCACCATCAGCAGCGACAAACCATCTAGCGCCAAATGAAAGCTGATACCAAAGCTTGGTATCCACGGCACACTAAACTCAGCGACCCATGGCACGTTTGCATCTGGCGCGATCACCTGCTTACTCATACCGCTATAGTCGCCGTACTGCCATAGCACGAGTGACAAAGCAAAGGTTATGATCATCCCGATTAAGGCGATCCAGCGCGGCAGACGTTTATTAATCCGCTCTACCAGCCAGCATAGCAACCCTGCAATAAAAGGAATTGCAATCAATGCTGGTAGCATCCACGTTTGTTGTAACTCAATCATCTTATACCACCGTTATCATTACCAGCACGAGCAATACAGCAACGCCTAAGCCAAAGCTTGCAGCGTAACCTCGAAGTGACCCTGTTTGCGTCGCAGACAATACCTTATTACCTGCTGATGCCAGCTTAGGTAAGACATACCACGTTTTATCGATAGGGTCGGCTTTTAATAAGCGGCCGATGAACAAAAAGGGTTTTACAAAAAGTAAATCGTATAGCGCATCGAAACCTAGGCCGTGATAGCACCAGTGATACAGCGCGCCGCCGATACGCGAGCGCTTAAAGCTGGTAAGCAGGCGACCTTTATTGACCACATATAACAGCGCGGCCAATACCAAACCTGCCAGCATCGCACCCATGGCGATATACTCTGCAGTATGCTTGGCCTCTGCGTGACCAGCCACTTCTAATAGATGCCCAACACTCTGGGGCAATACACCTTGCAATGGCGGCGTAATCCACGCACCGACAGCGGTCGATAGTACCAAAAGCACGGTAAGTGGTAACCAATATGACACCCCTGACAGCTTATGCGCATGGGTCTTTTCTTTACCAAAAAAGACAATCCAGATCATACGGAAGGTATAAATTGCCGTTAAAAATGCACCAAACACGCCCATGTAAAATAGTACTAAGTGACCGGTGGCATAGGTTTCCCAAAGAATCGCTTCTTTAGAATAAAAACCAACGGTGACCCAAGGTATCGCAGCGAGTGCTCCGCCACCGACGATATAACACCAAAATACCAAAGGTATCTTTTTGCGTAAGCCGCCCATCTTAAAGATGTCTTGCTCATGATGTACCGCTAGAATGACCGCACCTGATGCCAAGAACAACAGCGCCTTAAAAAAAGCATGGGTCATCAAATGGAAGATAGCCCCTTGCCACGCGCCCACGCCTAAGGCCAAAAACATATAGCCAATCTGACTCATGGTCGAGTAAGCAAGGATACGTTTGATATCGGTTTGCGCCAGCGCACAAAATCCAGCGACCACAAGCGTTAACGCCCCGACACCGCCGACCCAGTACAATAAAATACCTGGCGTTAGCTCAAACAATGGATGCAGGCGGGCGATTAAATACACCCCTGCGGTGACCATCGTCGCGGCGTGAATCAATGCCGATACTGGCGTCGGACCTGCCATCGCATCAGCAAGCCATGTGTGTAGTGGCAACTGGGCTGATTTACCCATCGCGCCGCCCACCAGCATCATAGTGGAGAGCATCATTATGGGGTTGTTTAGGTCAAAGACTTCGGGCGCGCGGGTGATAATCTCTTGAATATGCAGCGTGCCGAACTCGCGAAACAATAAAAACAAACCAAAGGCTAAAAATACATCACCGACACGCGTGACCGTAAAGGCTTTCATCGCTGCGCGGCCATTGGCTCTGTCGTGGTAATAATAACCAATCAGCAAGTACGAACAAATACCCACGCCTTCCCAGCCCAGATACAGCAAAAACAAGTTATCTGCTAACACCAGCAACAACATACTGGCGACAAATAAGTTCATATAGCTAAAGAAACGGGCAAAGCCGGTATCGCCTTTCATGTACCAAGCGGCAAACATATGAATCAAAAAACCGATGCCCGTGATGATGCCTGTCATGGTCAATGCCAAGCCATCAAAACTCAGCCCAAAGCTCGGAGCAAAATCCCCGACCTGAAACCACGTCCACAGCGGCATCTCGACGACCGTACCTGCAGGGTAACTGGTCAAAAAAGTATAGCTGACGACGAGCGTACAAAGCGCAGATAGCAGCATACTACCGACACCGACTATCCTCGCCACCTGCTCGGTGAGTTTATCGCGCATAAAGGCTAAGATTAAAAAGCCAATGAGCGGGAATATAAAGGTTAATGGTAATAAACTCATGACATCATCCTTTCATCTCATTGGCGCTATCGACATCGAGATGCCCACGCTTATGATAAAACCGCAATAATATTGCCAGACCGATTGAAGCTTCAGCCGCGGCCAAAGTCAAAATAAAGATAAACATAATCTGCCCATCTGGATCGACCCAGCGACTGCCTGCTACTACAAATGCCAATGCCGTCGCGTTCATCATAATCTCAAGACTCATTAGCATAAATAAAAAGTTACGTCGTACCATGACGCCGCACAGACCGATGGCAAATAAAATACCTGCCAAAATCAGTCCATGACTCATGGGTATCATACCCAGTACATTTTGCGCCTCAGCAGCTGGCTGTACTAAGCCTGCTACCTCGTGGGCAAACGGCACGTTTGACACATCTTGTGCCACGCTCGCTGCTAGTACCATCAGTCTGACTCCTTGCGCGTGACTCGTTGTACACCTACTTGCTTACCGACATAGTCATGCGGGTCAACATCTTTGTATTCATAAGGCTGCGCCATCTGTGCTGCATGGCTATCGTCGTTATCATATGATTTGATACTGCCGACAGCTGGCTGCACGTCTTGTCTACCATTGCCGATGACTTCATCATCTTTCGTCTCTTTGCCCAAGTGGTAGGCGGCAACCAAAGCGGCTAGCAGCAGTAGCGCCGCCACCTCGATGAGCATGACGTATTTGGTAAAGAGCACCGTACCGACTGCTTTGGCAGAGATGGTGGTACCACCAATCATCGCCGCGTCATCATGCCCCATACCTATCATCGCATACAGTACAACGCCGATGATAACCGTCAGGCCGGTCGGCAGCGCCCACGTGCCAGCATCGAGCCAGCGCTCTTCGCGCTCATCATTACTCATGCCCAAGTTGAGCATCATAATGACAAAGACGAACAACACCATGATAGCGCCAGCATAGACGACGATCTCTAGCGCCCCTGCAAACGGCGCACCTAAGACAAAGAAAATCCCTGCGATGGCGAGCAAAGACACAATCATCGACAAGATGGCATGTACTGGATTGGCCTGCGTCACCACGCGCAGGCTGGCAAATATCGCCACAGCAGCCAGCGCATAAAACCCTGCCAGCTCAGGGCTGTTTAAAATAGTCATCATGGTAGCAAGCTCCTTAGATCAATCGGTGCCGCTTCGTTTTGAGCAGCGCCTTTTGGTTTTTCCGCTACCGCCATACCGGTCACACGATAATAGTTATAATCAGGATATTTGCCTGGACCTGAGATGAGCAAATGCTCTTTTTCATAGACCAAGTTTTGGCGCTTATACTCACCCAGCTCAAAATCTGGCGTCAGCTGAATTGCTGTCGTCGGACAGGCTTCTTCGCACATTCCGCAAAAGATACAGCGCGAAAAGTTAATACGAAAAAACTCTGGATACCAGCGTCCATCGTCACGCTCGGCTTTTTGTAGTGAGATACAGCCTACTGGGCAGGCGACGGCACATAGGTTACACGCCACACAGCGCTCATCACCATCAGGGTCACGCGTCAGCACAATACGCCCGCGAAAGCGTGGCGGCACTGGCACTGGCTCTTCAGGATAAAGAATGGTGTCACGTGGCCTAAGCGCATGACTGTTGACCATCCACATGCTGCGGACAATGGTAAAGATACCAATGACGGTCTTTTTTATGGTAGTAAACATGGGATTATTATCCTTATCAGCTTTACCCTAGTTCATCAATGATGGCTAGCAATGATTACAACGTTGGAGAAAAGATCAAAATGACTGCAGCAGTAACGATTAAGTTAATCAGCGTCACTGGCAGGCAGACTTTCCAGCCAAAGTTCATCACCTGATCATAGCGCGGACGCATGAGTGAGCCTCGAGCCAAAACAAATAGGGTCATAAAAAACAGCGTCTTAATCATGAACCAAAAAGCTGGTGGAATAAATGGAATATCTAAATTAAACGGCGCCAGCCAACCGCCAAAAAACAAGCAGGTCATCAAGGCTGAAATCAGGACGACGTTGACATATTCCCCAATGAAGAACATACCGAACTTCATACCGGAGTATTCGACATGATACCCTTCAGCCAGCTCTTGCTCGGCCTCTGGCTGATCAAACGGATGCCTGTGGGTCACCGCCACACCAGCGACCACAAAGGTCAAAAAGCCAAAAAACTGCGGAATGATATACCAGCCGTCAATCTGTGACTCAACGATTTCGCGCAAATTAAACGAGCCGGTCAAGGCCACCACGCCCATCAATGATAAGCCTAAGAAAACTTCATAACTGATGGTTTGTGCCGCCGAGCGTAGGCCGCCCAATAGCGAGAACTTGTTGGCAGACGCCCAGCCGCCAAACATCACCGCATAAACAGCGATACCTGCCATGGCAAAAAAGAACAAAATACCGATATCCCAATCTGCAACGCCTAAGGTCGGCGAAATAGGAATAATGGCAAATGAGGCCAATGCGGTAAACATAGCGACCGCAGGTGCCAAGGTAAATATAAACTTATCGGTGAAGTTTGGTGTCCAGTCTTCTTTAAAGAAGATTTTGAGCATATCAGCGACCAGCTGCAAGGAGCCAAACGGCCCGACACGGTTGGGGCCATAACGATCTTGCCATAAGGCAAGCATGCGGCGCTCATAGACAATCATCACCGCCGCCACGATAACGACCACCAAAAATATGACCAGTGCTTGCACCACCATAAATAAAACGGACCAAGTATCAAAGCTCATACTACTGGCCAAAAAGCTTGGCACATCAGGGATAATACGGGTAACTTGCATATTACACCTCCTGTGTGGTGGTCGGCGCGGTGCTGGTTGGCGCTGCGCGGTTGGTGGTATCGTCAGCACTATCCGCCATATCGCCCCTCATTGTCACGGGCGCATCGACTTTACGGACTGAGGCTGGCATCGAAGGGTGAATGATGCTCACCTGCCCGACAGGATAACCAATACAGCCTTCTGCTAGATAACCGACAATCTGTACTGGCAGGGTGATTTGCTGTTTGTCAATCTCGATTGCTAAGTAATCACCAGCGGCAACATTCCAGTCTTTGGCATCATCCATACCAATACGCCATGCCGCCACCGGCAGCTGTTCGGCGACGATAGGACTGCGCGATGCCATCATTGAGCTGGCATAGATGTTATAGATAGGCACCAGTTTGGCTTGTCCCTGCTGCATGTCAGTCGTGGTCGCAGACAGGGCTTCTGGTGCGACATACTGACGTGTCGGTAGGCGCTCGAGCATATCGAACAAACGCACGCCTGGGTCACCGTTTTTTAGATGACCACCGACTTTGTCTTGGTATTTGTTCCATGCTTGCGGCGAGTTCCAGCCAGCAGCATGAGCAAAAGGAATCATCGAGCTTGGTGTTTGTTTGCCCGTGTAGCCTTCCATAGAGAAAGTCAATCCTGTATCCAAGTCTTTTGGCTGCATTGGCTCATGCACTGAGATCGGCGCACGCATGGCAGTACGACCAGAGTAACGCCGCGGCTGACGCGCAATTTTAAGACCCGTGATACGGTAGTCTGCCTCGGGCGCGGCGCTCTTGATACCAGCAAGCTTTGGATGGGTGGCGATCAATGCATTGATGACATCATCGAGCTGTGTCCAATCGACATCACGGCCTTCGATACTGCTATGCACCGCATGTAACCAGCGCCAGCCTTCTTTGATACTGCTCATTGGATGATAATATTCATTATCATAAACTTGGAAGAAGCGCTGCGCACGGCCCTCAGCAGAGATAAGCGTACCATCCGCTTCGGCAAAACTGGCGGCTGGCAAGACGATGTCGACGTCTTTGTGCCAATCAAGCAGCTGATGATCAAGGGCGATGACGGTCTTATCAGCGAGTAACTGCGTCAACTTATTGGCATCAATGGCATCGGTCAGCTGGTTTTCTGCAACCACCACCACATCAAAGTCAGTGGCTAGTAGCTCTTCAACTGACTGACCGCCAAGCATACAAACGCCCATGCTATTGGCATCAGGAACCGTTAGATAGATACCTGCTTGTGCCTGATACCTGTTATTTACTTCTTTTAACTCAAGGTTTTCAGCAGGCTCGCGCTCGACATCATCCTGCGCTTCTGTATTCACGCCTGTTTCAGGTTTGTTCGGCTTAGCAGATAAATCTTGGTCTTCTTCAGGCTGGTCATTAGCCGCTTTCGCTTGTGCTGCCTGTACTTTGGCATTATGTGCCTCAACCTGCTGTTGCTCAGTCGCTTTGATTGCCGCACGTTTTTGGGTCAACGCTTGGGTAATCTGCGCCGCTGCTTCTATCAGTGCGGTAGAAGATAAGCTGCTACCCGAAACCACCAGCGGCTGATCGGCTTGAATCAAATCATATGCAATTTGCTGCGCGAGTGCCTGCATTGCATCGGTCTCGCGCTCGGCAGTATCCGCTTGCGGCGCTACAATCTGCGTCAAATCATCTGCCAGACTTGCAATCTCATCAGCAACTTTAAAACCAAGTTTAACAATATCTTCAGGAGTCGCTACCACGCTGGCTTTGCTGATGTCTTCTAGCTTGGTTTGGGTCACATCGATGACATAGACTGGGCTTAACGCGTCTTGCGCGATACGCTTGACAGGCTCGGCAAGCCAAGGCTGCGTTTGCAGCGCCGCCGCCATTTTTAAGCCTTCGTTTTTCGCGGCTTGACGTACTGACAGTGCGACACGTGATGAAGTTTGGGTGATGTCTTCGCCCAACACCAGCACAGCGTCATGTGCTTCGATATCAGCCATGCTAGGATTATAGATACCTTCAGTGCTGAGCACTTCGATACATTTATTGACCAATGCTTGCTGCTGATGATTGAGGCCGGTTGAAAAGTTATCAAATCCGACCAGATTTTTTAGCGCAAAGTTGGTCTCAAGACTGGCGCGCGGAGAGCCAATACCGATGACTTTTTTGTCTTTGATGCGTTTGATGGTTTCATCAAGCGCGTAGTCAATATTGATTTTGACGTGTTTGTCATTGATACGCTCAAGCGCTTGGGTTGGACGATCAGCGCGGTTGACATAGCCATAACCAAAGCGGCCACGGTCACATAAGAAATAGCGGTTTACGTCACCATTATAGCGGTTTTCGATACGGCGCAGCTCGCCATAACGCTCACCTGGCGAGATATTACAGCCCGCCGAGCAGCCATGACAGATGCTGGGCGCATACTGCATGTCCCATTTACGATTGTAGCGATCAGAATGCGTTTTGTCAGTGAATACCCCAGTTGGGCACACTTCGGTTAAGTTGCCTGAAAACTCGCTTTCGAACTGACCGTCTTTATCACGGCCAAAGTACACACGGTTGTTTGAGCCATAAACGCCCAAATCTTCGCCGCCTGCGTAGTCTTTATAAAAACGCACACAGCGATAGCACGCGATACAGCGGTTCATCTCATGCGCGATAAATGGCCCAAGGTCTTGGTTATGATGCGTGCGCTTAGTAAAGCGATAACGACGACGGCTATGACCTGACATATAGGTCATGTCTTGCAAGTGACAATGCCCGCCTTCTTCACAGGTTGGACAGTCATGCGGATGGTTGGTCATGAGTAGCTCAACCATCGACTTGCGGAATGCTTTGGCTTCGTCATCCGTCACTGAGATATACATGTCATCGCCAGGAGCGACCATGCAAGACATCACCAGACGACCGCGGCCTGCTTCCATATCGTCTTTGTTTTGGAACTGCTTGACTGCGCACTGACGGCACGAGCCGACCGAGCCAAGGGCTGGATGATAACAAAAATACGGCACATCAATGCCGAGTGATAAGCAGGCTTGCAGCAAGTTATCGCTGCTATCTACTTCGACAGTGGTACCATCAATATGTATGACTGCCATGCCGCTCTCCTTATTTCACTTCTGGCTGTTGGTTGGCTGCCGCATCAATGACATCGACACCAACCGCCTGCGCGATTTTTTGATCAAACTCAGGACGGAAATATTTAATCGCACTCATCAGTGGCTCCATCGCACCAGGCGCATGGGCACAGAATGTTTTGCCGATCCACAAGTCACGGGTGAGGCCTTCTAGTTTTTCCACATCGCCGACTTGTCCCTCACCATCATTGATGGCGGTAAGCAGCTTGACACCCCACGGCAGACCATCACGGCATGGCGTGCACCAACCGCATGACTCACGCTGAAAGAAAATCTCAAGATTGCGCAGCAGCGGCACCATGTCCTGCGCTTCATCGACGACCATAATCAGCCCAGTACCCATACGGCTACCGGCTTTTTGAATGGTGTCAAAATCCATCACCACGTCCAAATGCTCTGTGGTCAAAAAGTCGGTCGAGGCACCACCAGGCAACCATGCTTTGAGTGTTTTGCCATCTTTCATGCCGCCAGCCAACTCTTCGATGATCTCGCGAGCGGTATAGCCAAATGGCAGCTCCCATAGACCTGGGTCATTGACCAATCCTGAGCAGCCAAAGAGCTTAGTACCAGGGGTTTCGCTTTTGCCTTTGATTTTCGATAGTGACTGATACCACTCGACACCATGATTGAGAATCGCAGGCATATTATTTAACGTCTCGACGTTATTGACCACCGTCGGTCTGCCCCACGCCCCAGAGATTTGCGGAAACGGCGGCTTGGTACGAGGGTTGGCGCGGCGACCTTCTAGGCAGTTGATTAAAGCGGTTTCTTCACCGCAGATATAGCGGCCAGCACCCGTATGTACGTGCAGATTAAAGCTAAAATCTGAGCCAAGAATGTTGTCGCCCATCAGGTTGTTGGCTAGACATTCTTCAATAGCTGTGACCAAGCGCTCAGCAGCTAAGATGTACTCGCCGCGGATAAAGATATAACCATCGGTGGCACCGATCGAATGCGCAGTAATGAGCATACCTTCGATAAGCTGAAACGGTAGGCGCTCCATCAATAAACGGTCTTTAAAGGTGCCTGGTTCCATTTCATCAGCATTACAGATGAGATAGCGCGGCAAGCCATCTGGTGGCGACATAAACGACCACTTTAGACCAGCGTTAAAGCCAGCGCCGCCGCGTCCTCTAACATTGGCCGCCTTGATCATATTGCCGACTTCTTTTGGTGATTTGGACAATGCTTTTTTTAAACCCGTAAAGCCTTGTAGAGACTCATAAGTCGCTAAATCCAAAACGGCATCATGATGCGCCAAACGCCAAGTCAATGGTTTAGTTTCGCTGGTGGCGGTCGCCTTATCGCCATAAATTGGTATACGCTGTTCGTTTAGCTGGCTTGGCGCTTTACCTTGACCGCGACGAGCAATCTGCTCTGAAATCGTTAAACTCATGCGTATAGCTCCAATAATTGCGCGACCTCAGATGGCTGAACAGGACCATAAGTGTCTTCGTCTATCAGCACCGCAGGGCCTTTATCACAGTTACCCAAGCAGCAAATCGGTAATAGCGTAAAACGGCCATCAGCTGTGGTCTGCCCATACTCGATACCCAGCTGTGATCGAATTTCAGCCGATAATGCCTCATAACCTGTTAGATAGCAGGCCACTGAGTCACAAATCAGGATAACGTGACGGCCGACAGGCTGACGATAAATACGGTTAAAGAAAGTCGCAACGCCGTCCATATCCGACATCGGAATGTCTAATATATTGGCGATAGCATTGACCTGCGCATCATCGACCCAGCCATTGCGCTTTTGCACGATTTTTAGCGCATCTAGCGAGGCGGCGCGCGCATGGGGATAGTGATGCATATATTCATGAATGGCAGCAATCTCCTCAGGGGTGAGGATGCTGGCCACATCTACTTTTGGCATTTTGTCGGAAACAATTTTCATAATCTTCTATCTTTCCTCACTCATCATGCTAAGCACCTAGCCACTACAGCCTTATCATCACTGACATAAAGACACTGTATGATATTGACAGGTGATCGCATTTTGGCGTGCCATCAGGCAATAATATATTGATTGACTTATCTTAAAAAAACACTCATCTCAAATCACAGCGCTAGCGGTCACAGTCTGCCATCACAATATCAATCGATGCCAGATACATAATGGCATCAGAGACCAAGGATCCATTAATCACTGACGGCATCTGCTGCAAATGAGCAAATGTCGGGGTGCGAATACGAGTGCGATAACTCATCGTGGCTTTGTCAGACGTGATGTAATAGCTGTTGAGGCCTTTGGTCGCTTCTACGATGGTGGCACACTCACCCGCTGGCATCACAGGGCCCCAAGAGACAGAGATAAAGTGGTTGATCAGCGTCTCAATGTCATTTAGCGTACGGTCCTTTGGCGGTGGTACCGCTAGCGGATGGTCGGCCTTGTACGGGCCTTGCGGCATGTTGTCCATACACTGGCGGATAATACGCAGCGACTGGCGCATCTCTTCGACTTTTACCATACAGCGATCATAAGCATCACCGTTGTAGCCAACTGGCACTTCAAAGTCAAAATTCTCATAGCCCATGTATGGACGCGCCTTACGCAAATCAAAGTCCACCCCTGTCGCGCGTAGACCAGCTCCAGTGACACCCCAAGCCAAAGCCTGCTTGGCATTGTACTGTGCCACGCCTTGAGTACGGCCCTTGAGCACACTGTTTTGTAGTGCCGCTTTGACATACTCATCCAAACGCTTGGGCATCCACTCCAAAAACTCACGTACCAAGCGCTGCCAGCCACGCGGCAGGTCAGCAGCCGTACCGCCGATACGGAACCACGCTGGATGCATACGGTAGCCGGTGACGGCTTCGATGACATCATAGGCTTTTTGGCGGTCGGTAAACATATAAAATACCGGCGTCATGCCACCGGCATCCTGAATAAAGGTACCGACATACAATAGGTTGTTGGTAATACGGAAAAACTCGCTCATCATCACGCGGATGGTCTCAGCGCGCGGTGGCACCTTAATACCAGCGAGCTTTTCCACCGACATGATGTAGGGCAGCTCATTCATCACCCCGCCCAGATAATCGATACGGTCGGTATAAGGGATAAATGAGTGCCACGTCTGACGCTCAGCCATCTTTTCTGCGCCGCGATGGTGATAGCCAATATCAGGGATACAATCAACGACTTCCTCGCCATCGAGCTGTAGTACCAAACGAAAAGCACCATGCGCTGAGGGGTGGTTAGGCCCGATGTTCAAAAACATAAAGTCTTCATCACGGCCCGAGCGCTTCATACCCCACTCTTCTGGGACAAAGCGCAGGTTTTCTTGCTCGTATTGTTGTTTTGCCGCGTTTAGGAAATACGGCGTAAATTCAGTGGCGCGCGCGTGATACTCTTTGCGCAGTGGATGGCCTTCCCAGTATTTCGGCAATAAGATGCGCGTCAAATGTGGATGGCCACTAAAGACAATCCCAAACATATCCCAGACTTCGCGCTCATACCAATTGGCATTTGGCCAAATCTGCGTGGCGCTCGGCAGCGTCAAATCGTCTTCATCTAGCGCCACTTTGATACGCACATCACTATTGCGCTCAAGCGACATTAAATGATAAAACACCGTAAAGTCACTATCTGGCAGACCGGCACGGTGCTGGCGCAACCGCTCATCTATCGCGGATAAGTCAAATAGCATGACATAGGGCTTGGGCAACTTGCGCAAGAATAACAATATCTCAAGCAAATCTGCGCGCGCCACCCACACCGTTGGAATCTCATCAACCGTATGCTGCACTACAAACTTGCCAGCATATTTATGGGTAAGCTCTTGGATGACTGCTGGAGCAGGCTTGCTCTTAGGACCCCTATTGTTAGGATCTGTGTTTTCGACTACCGTGACCATGAATGATGTATTCCTTCATTAATCATAACTAAACGATGTTAATCATAACCGAACTGTGATGGGCGTACGCGTACTGAGCACGTCTACGAATTATTAACGATAAAACCCTCGCCAGACTACATAACTGCTGGCGCTAACAGCGCGCTTAGATACTGTCTGGACTGCGCAGGTTTTTTACCGCGATACGGTCTGCCTGTTTGCGGTCGCGCTCAGGCGTCATTTGCGGCTGGTAGATACCCTGCTCATTGACATGGACACCCAGCGGACGGCGCTCTTTGGTAATAGACTCTTGTAGCAGCATCAGCCCCTGAATCAGCGCTTCTGGACGCGGCGGACAACCTGGCACATAAACGTCGACAGGGATAATCTTATCCACACCTTGTACGACAGAGTAGATATCATACATACCGCCTGAGTTGGCGCAGGCACCCATTGATATGACCCACTTTGGCTCTAGCATTTGCTCATAAAGACGCTGGATAACAGGGGCCATTTTGACAAAACAAGTCCCAGCAACGATCATCACATCGGCCTGACGCGGCGAGGCGCGAATGACTTCGGCACCAAAGCGCGACAAGTCATGAACCGCAGTTAACGTGGTGGCATATTCGACATAACAGCAAGAGGTACCAAAGTTAAATGGCCAAAGCGAGTGCTTGCGACCCCAGTTTGCTGTTGAATGGACAAGGTCTTCGAGACGACCCATAAAGACGTTTTTATTGACTTCATCTTCGATAGGGTCTTTGACCGTTTGACTGGTCTGAGCAGGATAGGTATCTGCATCAGGGTTGGCTTTTGTTAATGTGTATTTCATAACATACAACCTTTATATGGGGCACTGCAGGACAATCATCTTGCCACCGCGCGCGCCCATTATTCATAAGTGATCATTGATATACCATCATAAAACCCTAAGGTTTTGTACAGCTTGACCGTCTTAACGCTCAACACTGTCTTTTTGCGCAGACGTAGCAAAATCCACGGAAGTCACATTGCCCGTGGTATTGATATGATCGATATTTTGTAGATGACGACGATTGGTCTCGATATTGTTTGAGACATTGATCTGTCCTGATGACTGCGCTGGGACTTTACCTGTCGGATCGACCATCAGCTCGTGCGCGCCATCAAAACGGGTGATGTCTGCCAAATTAAAACCAGCTGGCGCAGCATGTAGCCGAGGTTTTTTGCGGCGCTTGTCCGCTGGTGCCCAGTTCATCGCGCCCAGACTCAGCTCATATATCAGACCGATGATTAAGATTGTGATAAAGATGGCGGCGGCAGCAAACCCTAACCAGCCGGCTTCGCGCACTGAAACGGCATACGCATAAAGATAAAGCGCTTCTAAATCGAAAATCACAAAGAAAATCGCCACCAAATAAAATTTAGCAGAAAGACGAATACGGGCGTTGCCTGCTCCGACAACACCCGCTTCAAACACTTCTTCTTTTTGTGAGCCTTGAGAGCGACCGCCAAGCAAACGCGGCACGACCAGCATAAAAACAACTAGCCCAATGGCGGCTAAGATAAAAGCAATTGCTGACCAATTAAAAGCAGACATGATAATACGTGCTCCTCACCCAATCGAGTATCAAGCGCCGCGCAGAGACTGACCAGCAAGGGTCGGTGAGCGGCAGGCTTGACGCAGACGAAAACACAAAGCGACTGTCATTGAGCCACTGTATTTAAGTAACGACTAAATAACCATATTAGGTACTGTGCTGGTAATAGCCAATTATCAAGTGTATTGACGACGATGTCAGACATGACCAACTGTAGAGGTTCCGCTAGACATACGGAGCAAGCTGGTCGTCTAACCCCGCTTGTAACAACGTAAGATCAACTTATTAAATCAATATCGTATCGCACTGCTTACTTAATTGATTTAATAACTCATTACACGTAGTCAACAATGGACGAGACAACTGGCATAAATTATTTACGTACTATACGCATTTCAGTGCCCAAAAGCTAGTTTTTAACTGTATTGGACGGTCACTTTCTCTATAAAAAAAATATGTTTTTTTTACTATAAATTATGATATAGACATTACCTTATATTAACCCCAAATCCATAAATTTTACTTATAACTGATACCATATCATTATTGAGCAAAACCACTTGGCTTTACTCGGCATCTCTGCGCGGCCATCTCCTCCCCAAAGTCGTTGTTTTTGCTTTATAATACCTCACCGAATTTTAATGATGTCTCGCCATTGGCACAAAGACACCTTTGGCAGCGTCTCAATCATCTTTGGTAATGATAAACCTATAGCACGATATCTGATGAAAAATATCTGATGAAAAATCTTAGCCTATATTGGCAATATTTGTTTGTCCCTCTTAGATGACAGTGATGGTTTATTTTTATCCAGCGGCTGTCGGTACAGTGTTTATCCCGCTATAGTCAGTTCACTATAAAATGTTATAGCAAGGCTGATAGAAATTTTTGCAGCCTCTGTCTGCAGCGGCATAGCACGCCAGAAAATTTTTATCGGCCTTTCTAGTCAATAAACGCATGACGCTTTTATTTAGAATCGACGATATTTTATCTTTTGCTTTTGTCTTACAGGTCACGTTATGAGTCAACTCAATCCCAAACAATCCGAGGCCATGCTCTACGTCTCAGGCCCACTACTGGTGCTGGCGGGTGCCGGCTCTGGTAAGACATCAGTGATCACCCGCAAGATTGCGTATCTAATTGAAGAGTGCAACATGCCAGCGGAGCGTATCACCGCGGTGACCTTTACCAACAAGGCGGCGCGCGAGATGAAAGCGCGTGTCGGCAAGCTACTCCCTAGCGAAAAGATGCGTGGTCTGACGGTTTCAACCTTTCACCAATTTGGTCTGCAGTTTTTGCGTTATGAGCTGATGCATACGCCGCTCAAGGGCAATTTTTCTATCATGGACAGCGACGACAGTAAGCGCCTGCTGATGGAGCTGATGATGCGCGACAACCTAAGCGGCGCTGAGAGTCGTGAGCTGGTCGGCAAAGCCATCAAGATGATCTCAGACTGGAAAAACGACTTGATTGAGCCGGATAAGGCGATGGAGACGCTAGACGATCCAGAAGACATGATCTTTGCCACGCTATATGGTTTATATGAGCGCAATCTGCGTGCGTATAACGCTGTGGATTTTGATGATTTGATCGTCTTGCCGACCAAGATACTGCGTGAAAACAGGGAGCTGCGCGACAAATGGCAAAACCGCATTCGCTACTTATTGGTCGATGAGTATCAAGATACCAACACCGCCCAGTATGAGATGATCAAATACTTGGTCGGGCCGCAAGGTCGCTTTACCGTGGTCGGCGACGACGATCAGTCGATCTATGCGTGGCGCGGTGCCAAACCTGAAAACATGGCACTGCTCAAAGAAGATTTTCCCAAACTAAAAATCGTCATGCTCGAGCAAAACTACCGCTCGACCACCCGTATCTTGACCTCAGCCAACGCGGTGATTCTTAACAACGAGCATTTATTTGAAAAAAAGCTCTGGTCGGATAAAGGCCAAGGCGAAAAAATCCGCATCATCAACTGCCGTAATGACGATGATGAGGCCGAGCGCGTCGCCAAAGAAATCGTCACGCACAAGCTGCGCTTTGGCAACGAGTGGGAACAATACGCGGTGCTTTATCGCAGTAACTTCCAAGCACGTATGCTCGAGGCACAATTGCGCCAATTGCAAGTGCCCTATAAGCTCTCTGGCGGTCAGTCGTTTTTTGCGCGCAGTGAGATCAAAGACATCATGGGTTATCTGCGCCTGATATTAAACCCAGAAGACGACAGTGCGTTTTTGCGTATCATCAATACGCCTAAACGCGGTATGGGGCCTGCGACGCTTGAGAAGTTAGGCTTATTTGCCCAAGAGCATAGTATCTCCTTACTCGCCTCTTGTACCCATGCAGGTCTTTCGCACGTATTGCCATCCAAAGCCTATGGTACGATAAAGGAGTTTGGCGAGTTTATCGAGCACTATACCCGCGAGCTGGATCAGCACCCTGACCCTGTGCCCATCGTGCGCCAGATGATTGATGAGACAGGCTATATCGACTTTGTCCGTAGCGATGCCAAGACGCCGCAGCAAGAAAAAAACCGCCTTGACAATATCGACATGCTCTACACCAGTATTCAGTCACTGATCAACCGCGCAGAAGACGATGAAGATCGCACCATTGATACCATCATTCGCAAACTGGTATTACTCGATATGCTCGAGCAGCAGCAAGAAGAAGAAAACACCAATAAAGTCAATCTGATGACCCTGCACGCGGCCAAAGGCTTGGAGTTTGATTTTGTCTATATCATGGGGTTAGAAGAAGAGATGCTGCCGCATCGCAACTCTATCATCAGTGAGACCATCGAAGAAGAGCGGCGTTTGATGTACGTGGGCATCACCCGCGCGCGCCGTGAGCTGACGCTGACGCTGGCAACTCAGCGCCGCGCTGGTGGACAAATGCGCGTCACCTCCGAGTCGCGGTTTTTAGATGAGCTGCCAGAGGATCATCTCGACTGGCCTGCCAAAGCCAAAAAGAAAAAAGCCAGCAAAGACCCTGAAAAAGTCGCTGATGAATATTTGGCCAATATTCGAGCATTATTGGGCAATCGTTAACGGTTACTAAACGTTCAGCGAGCGCAGTTCGTCTCCGTCTTTGTTATCATAAGGGCACAGCACAGAAAACATCGACATGGCTGCGTGATGAGACAACTACCGAGTAAATTGAAGACACGCCCTAGTACCTGTCCTAGCATTTGTAAAAAACATTGGAACCTTTATGCCTACGCCACCGCCTGAACAAGAACGACCATTGACCCTGCAAGGAGATTACAATCCTGCAGAGTATAGCGCTGAGTACAAGCTGCTGTATCTACAAAGTCTGGTGGCTAACAGGGCATTTGAGGACATTACTGCGTTTTTAGAAAAGCAATCAGAATATGAAATTGCCAGCTTACTTGAGTCTTTTCCAACACAAGACCGCCTGCTGATTTGGGAGCAAGTACCCGATAATATCAAAGGTGAGGTGCTGGCCGAGCTAGAAGTCGATACGCGCCAGCCGTTGATGGAAAACATCTCATCCAAAGAGATATCGCTGTTTACACAAGACCTAGATGCCCAAGACATCTCGGAGATTTTGGACACGGTGACCGACAGCGTCCGCACCTCGGTGATGGCGACGCTGGACGAAGATATCCGTGTGCAGGTCAATAAGCTCGACACCTATGCCGATTGGGAAGTCGGTCGCTATATGGACCCTGATACCATTCAGGTCAGAGACGACATTACGCTGGCTGAGGTACAAGACTGGCTGCGCGACAATGACGATCTGCTCGATGACGAAAGCCAAGAGCTGTTGGTCGTCGATCAAAGCCAGCAGTTGCTTGGACTGCTAAGCTTGGTGGATTTGATCAAACATGATCAAACCACTTTGGTCTCAGCGCTTATCGACCCTGCTATCACCATCAATGATCGCCTCGATATCACCGATGCGGCGGCGATTTTTCGCTCAGAAGATATTCGTTTTGCCCCCGTCATCAACAGCCATGGCGAGCTGGTCGGTCAGTTGAATGCCGAGGACATCATGGAGATTATCCAAGATGATGTCGATAGCACCATGAAAAACCTCGCAGGTGTCAGCCAAGATGAGGAGCTGTTTGCCCCTATCTTGACCAGCGCCAAAAGCCGTAGTATCTGGCTCGGTATCAACCTGTGTACCGCGCTATTGGCGGCGGCGG